>CAYFHL010000010.1:0-24454 GCA_964342955.1 uncultured bacterium | reverse complement strand
TTCGCAATTAAAAATGTTTTCTTTTAATTTATTTTTTTGATTAGAATCAAATTTTTCAGCAGCTAATGAATTGAATTTGTTTTCTAAATCATCCATTGTCATTGGTTCTCTAGGGTCTCCTTTTGGAAACTCTAAATATTCTTCAAACTCTTGACCATCATTTGTTTTAACAACCACCTTAGATGGTTGTTTTGCAGGGAACATTTTTTCAAATTCCTGTGATGGTTCTCCTTTAATTTTATCAATCACTTCATATATTCTAGGATCTTTTAATTTTTCATCTGAAAAAGAATCTGTGGTAATTTTTTTATCAACCATGGCTGCAGCTAAGCAATATGGTAGAGAATGATCTGCGGTTTCTCTTGATTCTGGTCTATATTTAGTAGGATCAAATAAAATATCATAAGCTTGAGCAAAACATGTTACCTTTACTTCTTTAATATCAGTATAACTTAAGTTGTTTTTAATCATTGCATTTAACAAGCAAGAAAGGTGAGTATGAGTTAATGCTTCCGTAGGAAATGCTTTCATACCACACTCCATAATTTTATAATTTTCTCCTAATCCACCAACTAATGCATCAATATCCCATGCCCATGATGAAACGCCATCTCGGCCTTCCATATCGGTTGGTTTCATTATTTCTTCTTTAGCATTCCAACCAATAAAAGCATCCATAAATCCTTCCTTGCCTTCAAATACTCTCTCAGTACCAGAAAAACCTTTTTGTGCCATTAAAGCTGCAAAGACTCCTGTTTGTACTGACATTGGATCTACGGTATTTTTCATCATTGTTAATTTACCAGCTGTTGGGCAGCCAATAGTATGGTTATGGCATCCATTAATACCAATGGCATTCACCATTTCATCAATACTTAGTCCTAATAATTTACCTGCAACTATTGGGGATACAAATTGAGTTAAGGTTGCATGATGCCATTTGCGTTCTCTAACACCTGGCTTAGCAAAAAGACACAATCGTTGCTCAAATTCATATGCTAACACAATAGCTACAATAACATCTTTCATATTTGAATTTACTAATTCACCAACAGACCAAGCTGCTGGAATTATATCTGATGGATGTGATGGATCATCTTTCCAATAAATATCATTGAAGTCTAGTGCTCTAACCATTAAAGAATTAATAAGAGTTACATTAACGGCAGGAAGTTTATCGCCAAAGCCTAAAACAGTAGCCTGTCCTTTTCCTCCTTGATCTTTATATATATCACGAATGATATTAACATCCTTTGTATGATACCCTCCATAAGCACAACCGATTGAGTCATACATATATCTTTTTACTTCATGAATAACTTCACTTGGTAAATCTTCATATTTAAGTTGTGTCGAAAATTCTGATATTTGTCTAGCGATTGATTTTTCCATTTTTCCCTCTATAATTTATCTATTATTGCTTGTGTCATTTGAATTGTTGAAGCAGCTCCTTTTTCTATTACATCTGCTTGTCCGGCCATTTTAGCCATATCGTATGTTTGTACCTTAGCTTCTTGGATAACTTTAGAAACAGCATTCCTTATTTTTTTAGCGATTGTTTGCTCATCGATAAAGTCTAACATCATGCAAGATGTTTCAATCATTGCAATTGGATTAACGATGGAAGTTTCATAGTCAGCATATTTTGGAGCACTCCCATGAGTTGGTTCAAAAACTCCAATGCCAGATTCAGGATTGTATTGCGCGCTGGTTGCAAACCCTAGCCCACCAATTAAACCAGCAAATCCATCTGAAACTATATCACCAAACATGTTGCCTGCAACTATAACACCATAATTTTCAGGATTTTTTGTAAGCCACATCATTTGTGCATCTATATTAGTATTCCATAGCTCAATATCTGAATAGGTTTCTTTTTGAATTTGTTGTGCCATTTTGTACATCATTCCAGAAGTTTCACGAATTACATTTGGTTTTTCACAAACTGTAACTGATTTATAGCCGTATTTTTTTGCATGCTCAAAAGCAGCACGTAAAATTCTTTCTGTATATTTTTTTGTAAATATACGTGTAGAAACAGAAATTTCTTCAACAGGCGTGCTACCAAAGTTTTTATTGAATTTCGGATGACTCATTAGGGCATCATATACATTATTTGGTGGGTTACTCCATTCAACTCCTCCATAAAGTCCTTCAGTATTTTGTCTAAAAATTGCTACATCTATTTGTGGCTCTTCAATTGTGTTATTTGGTCCTCTGCGAATAAAATTCAGAGGATTTCCCTTATATGTTCTACAAGGTCTTAAGCAAATGTCTAATCCAAAATGTTGTCTAAGTCCAACGATTGGACTTGAATAAACAAGCCCTTTATCTTTTAGATCTGGTGAAAGCTCATCAAATGCTTCATCTTTTGGTTTAGATGTAATTGCGCCAAAAAGTCCAATTTTATGCTTTTTTATAAGATCTAATGTTCTTTTAGGTAGAGGATTACCTTCTTTGCACCAAAATTCCCATCCTATATCAGCTTCTACATAATTTGCACTAAAACCTGCTTTCTCAAGTACTTTAATTGCTCCATCGAGCACAACTCTTCCAATACCATCTCCAGGCATTGATACTATAGTTCTATTAGACATTTTATATTCCTTTATATTTTATTATATATTTGTTTTTACCCAATTTTCTAGACCTTCGGTTAATATTAGTTCCTGAGCAGCTTTACCGATTGGAGAAATAGAATATTCTTCTTTTTGAATATTAATTTTAGAATTTTCAAAATCAATCAAAGCATTTAATTTTGTTTTAACTGTTAAATAATCATTTCTGAATTTAGTTTTCAGACTATTAACTAGCTCTGGAGCTTCAATTGCAAGAAAACCATTGTTTATCGCATTTCTTTTATATGTTTGGCTAAAAGAACCAGCTAATACAATTTGAATTCCTCTATATTTCAACGATGTTGCAGCTTGTTCTCTAGATGATCCAGTTCCAAAGTTATATCCACCAACTAAGATGTCACCTTTTGAAACTATTTTTTTGAATTTAGGATCATAATTTTCCATAACTACTTCAGCTTGTTGTTCACTTGTAAAATCATCAATATAAGTATATTTGCCGGGATAAATTCCATCGGTATTCAAATTATCTTGGTGGCAGAATATTATTTCACCTTGAATCTTTTTGGGAAACCCCTTTAACAAATTCACTGTTTCTGTTTTAAGCTTAGGTTTTTCATTTTTACTTATACTAGTTAATGGAGGATTAGTTTTATGATATGATGGGCTAGAAATTTTACCGCTAATTGCAGAAGCTGCAACTACAGCAGGTGATGCTAAATATGCCTCTGCACTTGGATCTCCCATTCTGCCTTTAAAATTACGATTAGTAGCAGAAATACCTATTTCTTTTGGGCCCAATAGTCCAATTCCTAAGCCAATACATGGACCACAGCCTGGTGGTAGTGGAGTTGCTCCTGCATCAATAAGAGATTTCCAATCACCATTTTTTTCACTTTCTGATTGAACTTCATTAGAAGCTGCTGCAATATAAAATTCTACGTGTGATGCAATTTTTTTATTTTTAACGATATTTGCAGCAATAGCAAGATCATCAACTCTACTATTAACACAGCTTACAAGATATGCCTTATTAATTTTTATTTCTTTTTTTTCAGCTTCACTGATGTTCGTCATTATTTTTACATGATTTGGTCCAGAAATATGTGGACTAACTGTGCTTAAATCAAGTATAATATTCTGTGAATAAAATGCATTATTATCAGCTTTCAAATTTTTGTTGATAAGTTTTTCTATATTTTCTTCATTGATACGTGGATGATTTCCATCTATGCCATCAATATCAGAAGGAACATTCTCAAGACCTCTCTTTGTTATGATTCGGGAACGATTTTTTAGCCAATCTATAGTTATACCATCTATTGGAAATACACCGGCTAAAGCTCCCCATTCGGTTGTCATGTTTGCGATTGTTAATCGCTCATCAATTGAAAGATATTTAATTCCATCACCAGTAAATTCTAATACATGATTCAGAACTTCATCTTGATTATATAGACCGCATAAAGTAATAATGACATCTTTTCCTGTTACGCCATCATTTAATTTGCCTTTTAACTCAACCCGGGAAATAGGAGGGATTTGCCACCAAGTTTGACTAGTTGCCCATAATGCTGCAGCATCAGTTCGTACTACAGGTGTTCCTAAACATCCCATTCCTCCATACATGTTAGAATGACTATCAGAAGCTACTGCCATAGTTCCAGGCCATGCATAACCCTCTTCGCACATAACTTGATGACCTATTCCTCTGCCAGCAGGATAAAAATCAACTCCCATATCTTTTCCAAACTTTTCAATTGCAGCATATTTTTTCAAATTTTCATCAGACTTATCTTGTACATTATGATCTAGAGTAAAAACAGGCTGTCTTGGGTTTGCCATTTTAGTAGCTCCAATGGCTTTAAATTTGCCCATTACAGCTCCTGTGTTATCATGAGTCATAATATGAGCCGGTTTAATTGAAATTAGATCTCCACTCTTAACCTCATGCCCCACATCTAGATTTACAGCATGCGATTGTACAATTTTTTCTATTAGAGTCTGTGCCATATAAATTTATGCTTTAAATGGTTCAAATGAAACAAAGTCTGCATGATGAACAATAATAGATTCCACAGTTCTTTTACCAAGGTCACCTTCTTTAGAATGGGTTCCAATAATATGCTGTACTTCTGGAGGGAGCCCGAAACGTGCAGCAATTGCAACACCACTAAATGGGTGCCTAACAACTTTACCATAGTTGCTTGTACCTAATTTTCCATCAATAATTTCATATTCCAATAGTTTTCCAACATCAATAAGAATTGCTCCAGATATCATTATATCCATATCCACTTTAATTTGGCTCCCAAAATTTTCTAGCATGGTTTTAGCAATATCAACTGCTAATTGTACACATGTTCTTTTATGGTTCATAAAAGAAATATCACAATCTTTTATCAATAAAGAAAAAGGGATTTCTTCTAAATCTTTTGGTTCAAGAGGACTGTTTTCGATTGCATAAACCCAAGCATCAAGAGTTTGGTTTTTCAGGGTATCATCTTTAATCCAATTTATTTCAGGCCATATTTCTAATACTTTATCTTTCATTTAATTCTCCTGTTTTAATTTTAAAAATACTATCTAATACTGTTCCATCAACCCATTTTATTATTCCAATAACTTCATCTGTGAAGATTGGTTTTTCTAATGGTGCACCTACAAGGCTATCAACTTCCTCTTTTATATCTTCAATCCTACGAATTTTTAGACCACTATTTTTAGTTGCTTTAATTAAATCTTTACGATTAGGATTTATTGCAATACCTCGTTCAGTTATTATGACATCTATTAATTCTCCTGGGCCAACGAGTGTTGTAACTTTATCTACAATGATAGGTATTCTATTTCTAAACGATGGAATTGGAAGTATTGTACATTTACTAAACAAGCAATTTTGCCATCCTCCAATACCATGGAGCATTTGTCCATCAGAATGAGTTACAACATTAGCATTAAAATTAATATCTACTTCTGTTGCGCCTAAAACAACTACATCAAGCATAGAAGCAAAATTCCCTTTGCCATGCCAATTATAACTTGTAAATGGAGAAGTATTTACATGATTTGAATTTTCTCTCATAGATCTAACACCTTCTAAATCAAATGTTTGGCCATCTAATATATAATCAGTTAAGCCCTCTTCTAACATTTCCACGAGATATTTTGTGGATCCTGCTCTAATAAATCTAGCTTTAATATCAGCTTTTTTCATCATTTTTTTAAGATAGATAGCAAAGGCAAGAGCTGTTCCTCCTGCTCCAGCTTGAAAACTAAATCCATTTTTCATAATTCCTGCTGCTTGGACAAATTTAGCAGTTTGTTCTGCAATAAATAATCGATCAGGTGATTTAGTTATTTTGGTAGTTCCAGAAACAATTTTTTCTGGATCACCAATTTTATCTAATACAACTACATAATCAACATTATTACCTTGTATTTGCCATGGAATACATGGAAAATCAACTAAATTATCAGTAACAACAATCACTTTATCTGCATACAATGAGTCTGCTAAGCCGAAACCAAGTAAACCACATGCTGAAGGACCTCTGTCTCCAGTACAATTTCCAAAAGAATCTGCAGTTGGAGCAGCGATTATTGCAACATCAATATGTACTTCTCCATCTTGAATAGACTGCCATCTACCACCATGTGATCTTAAAATTGCTGTGCCATTCATTTTACCTTCAGAAGCAAATTTGCCAAGAGGTCCATTCAGAGATCCTTCAATATGTTTGATAACTCCACTCTCCATATGTTGAATCATTGGTTCGTGGCAAGGAAATGATGCAGAAGGAAACCATCGAAGATTTTTTTTACCTAATTCAGCAAGTATATTAAAGACCTGATTCATAATTAAGTCGCCATTTCGAAAATGATGATGATTTGATATTGTCATACCATTTTTAATATTACATTTTTCAAGAGCTTTTTTTAGGGTTGGAACAATTTTATTTCCATTTGAAGGGTAGTTTTGACAATAAGAAATTAAAGGAGAAGCTTTTTTTGTATTTGGAAAATGTTTTCCGACTCCTTTATATGGAATTGATTCCACATCATTTACATATTTTGGAATCATCCTGCCAGCTTTATTTTTTATAAGTTTATATTTTTCTGACATATTATTTTTGTTTCCATTTTTTAGTCAAAAGATTCATTGAAGTTGCTATTTTTATTATGTTTAGTGCTCGTTTTACAACGGGAGGGTCAATCATTTTACTACCAAGAGATACAACACCTAAATCATTTTTTTTGGCTTCATCATATGCTAAAACTATTTTTTTTGCTTTTTCAATTTGAGTTCTTGATGGAGCGAATTCTTCATGAATAGGTTTTATTTGCCTAGGATGAATACAACCTTTTCCATCAAAACCCAAATTTTTAGCTTCTTTTACTGATTCTCTTAGAGCTTTATCATCATTCACATCACTAAAAACAGTATCTATAGCTTGGATATTAGCTGAACGAGCTGCATTTATTAATTGACTTCTTGCAAACAATGATTCGTTACCTTCATTAGTTCGTTCTACACCTATATCGGCAGTATAATCTTCTAAACCAATAGCAATACCTACATTATTTCTACTTGCATTTGCAATTTCAAATGCATTTATTATACCAGACGCGCTTTCTAAAATAGGCATTAAATAAACATCATCTTTTCTACCGCATCTTTTTGAAATATCAATAATATGCTTATCAATTTTAATTAGTTCTTGAGCGCTCTCAACTTTAGGAATTAGTATTAAATGAACATTGTGTGGTATAATTGATTTAAGATCAGATAAACCAAGATCGCCTTGATTTATTCTAACCATTCTTTCAGCATTAAAAAAATTTAACTGTCTAAGGGCATTTCTAACTATTATTCGAGCAGAAGATTTTTCTGATTGTGAAACTGAATCTTCCAAATCTAGAATTATTCCATCTGGTTTATGAATACCAGCATTTAGCATAAGTTTGGCTTGGTTTCCAGGGATATAAAGTCTACTTCTACGAAATCGCTCTCTTGATGAATTATAAGTTGAGTGTTGTTTTATTTTAGGTAAGCTCTCTAATGTTAAATTTGGGTTGGCTAATTTAATTGCTGCTTCTATACGAGCTTGTAGTACAAAATATTGCCCTCCATTATCAACAACTTCTATTTTGCATTTATTTATTCCTAAATCAGATAAAGTTAAATGAATAATCTCTTTTAATTTTTTTCCATGGAGCATGGTGGTTTTGGAGTGGATGTTTAATATAATTCCATTCAAATTTGTAGGCGTATATTCAACATAAAAATCTGCTTTAGATTTAATATTGCCACTCTTATAAGTATGAGTTATGGTATTATTCAATTGTTTTTTTGAATTATATATTTATATTAAAATTAATTAAAATCTATCTTTAAATCACAATAATTTGATTATTAAATTTAATAGTGAAAAAAAATATGAAAAATAGAATATTTTTAAAATTTCTGATAATTAACATTGTTTTTATATCATTTTCTATTGGACAGTACAAAAAAGTTGGCTTAGATGCTGTTAATAGAGAGTTGAATAGGTATCGTATCAAAATTCTAGAAGAAGATTTGTATGTTAATCGAGGCCCATATGGAATTATTAAAGTCAATATAAATGCTAGAAGAACTAATTATCTATCATTGTCTCTTGTTACTTTTTATGCTGTTGGTAAGGTGTATTCTGGTAATGAACAGAATATTAAAGAAATTATAGTAAGCATTAATATAGAAAATAATAAGATGATTAAGAGAGCAAGATATCAAGATGTACAAGATTTAATTATGGGGCGAATTTCACAAGAAGAGTTTTTTTATAAGATTAAAACGAGCTAGCTACTAACATATAAGTTTATACTAATTGTTGGAGCATCTCCTCTTGGAAAGTTAGATTGAAATTTTAATTTTGGTGTTAAACCTGCTTTCTTAGCAGCATCTTGAACGGTATTGATTTCAAAAATATATTGATCGGAAAAGCCATGGGTTGCATCATACGCTGTAGCAATAGTTTTTCCAATATTTTTTGATGCAATTAATGGATCAATTGTATGCAGTTCTAATATTAATAAACCATATTTAGATATATATGGAGACCAAGATTCAAAATGTTCAATTAAATTTTGTTTTAATTCATTATTAGGAATCATTCGTCCTCTAAAAGCAAATGCTCCAGTAGAATTGCATTTTAAATGAAAAAAATTATTTTTCGGGATAGTATATATTCTGTTATGGTCTAAAAAAGATCGAACATTTAGTAACTCTTTTAAATTGATTCCCAGCTTTTCCTTAACATTATACGCATAGTTAGAGGGCTCACTAATATTTCCATGTAAAATCAAATGATCAATTTCAGCATTAAATAGTGTCTTTCTACTTGCTTCTCTAGCTGCTTTATTAAAGTCAGCGCCAACAACTTTAATTGGATATTTATCTAAATGTTTACCTCGGATAGTTTTATTTTTTATAATATCAAATAGGTGTTTTAACATTGTTCCATCGCCGCAACCCATATCAGAAATTCCCTTTGGTTGTTTCTCGATTGGTTTGTTGAAAATATCAATAATTATATCATCTATTTTTTTGAAATATAATTTATGTGCTCCACCACTTCCCCAAACATTCATCGATCTATTTACATGTGTTTCCATTCCATTAGATGTACGTTTCCATAGAATATTTGGATTTCCAAAGATTAAGTCATCAATATTTAAAAAGGTTGGTAGGTAAGATACAGTTACACCGTAAGATGTTGCTCTTTTAAAAAAAAATAAACCTTTATCAGATATTTGATATTCCTTGTTTGATATGTTTGTGATCCATTTTAATTTTTCTAAAAACACTATTACAAGCTTTATTACAGCTCTGTTACCTTTAATTTCTTGGAAGTTTATTTTTTTTTCTTTCAGCATATTTTTTGGAAATAGTTCATTAATTGTAAAAGATACTAATATTGGACCAATTAAAAATCCTTCAAGATGTGTTATTTTTCTGCTATCAGCTATATTGTTTGAAGTTATTAATTTATTTTTCTCTTCATCTAATAATATTAAGATATTTTTTATGTCTGCAATAAATTTAACAGCATTATTTTTTAAAATAAATTCATCGAATTTTATAAGATCAGGCAATAGATTGAAGAATAAAGAGTAAATTTTTAAATCTTTAAAAAATTGCTTACCTAGCTTTGTAATTTTAAATGCTATATTGTTATAATTTTTATGGTTTTTTTGTATTAGGAACCCTTGTGAAGCAAGAAGGCGTAATGAAATGTTTAAATACCCTAAATTCACTTTAAAATTTGATTCTAAATCATTTAAGGTAAAGTTTTTTTTAACAAGTATATAGTTAATTATATTTTGCTTATAAAGGCAGCTAAGTACCGGAGTTATTACAATACCATCTAAATGTTGAAATAAAATTGATCGATATATATATTTTTTATTTTTATCCATTAATAAAATTAAAGATGTTTTTTTAACACAAATTATTATAAGAAAATATATTAGATAAATTAAATTTATTGAATGAATTTAATAAATAAATTTAAATTACAGGATAATAATGGCTTTAGTACCTAAACATATTTTAGAATTATCTCCATATATAGCTGGTCAGAGGACAGAAGATATTGAGAAGAAATTAAATTTATCCCAGGTTGTAAAACTAGCTTCCAATGAAAATCCATTTGGACCTTCACCTAAGGCAATAGAGGCTGTAGAAGAGAGTTTGTTTAGATCTCATTTATACCCAGATACATCATCTCAAAAATTGCGTATTGAGCTTGCAGAAAAATTTGGTTTAAAAATTGGGAATATAGTTTTGGGTGCAGGTAGTGAAGGTATAATGTCAACAATAATGCGGACATTTCTAAGACAGGGTGATGAAATTATAAGTGCTAAAAACTCTTTTATTGGTTTTAGGGTTTTAGCAAATGCAAGTGGTCAAACTGTAAACTGGATACCTATGAAGAATTATAAATATAATTTGAGTGCAATAGCTGATGCCGTAAATGATTATACAAAAATTATCTATTTGGCAAATCCTGATAATCCTACTGGGACATATTTTAACGTAAATGAGTTCAATTGTTTTATGGAAGCGATACCTGAAAGAGTTCTTGTTATATTAGATGAGGCATATTTTGAATATGCAAAACATATTAAAGATTATCCTGATTCAATGCATTATCGTTTTGATAATGTTATTACACTTAGAACATTTTCAAAAGTATATGGTTTAGCAGGGTTTAGAGTAGGTTATGGATTTGCTCATAGCAATTTAATTAGCAATTTAATGAAAGTTAAGTTGCCATTTGAACCATCCTTGCCTGGACAGGCTGCAGCCTTAGGAGCATTAAGGGATTATAAATACTTAAAGTCAACAATTGAATCTAATTTAGAAGAAAAGAAAAAATTAGAAATTGAACTGAAAAATTTAAATATTAAATTCCCTCAATCTGCTGCAAATTTTATCACAATATTGTTTGATGATGATAAGCAAACTGAAATGGTGTACAAGAAGTTATTAGCCATGGGAATTATAGTGAGGTATTTAAATAACTTTGGCATTTCAAATGGCATTCGTATAACGATTGGCAGCAAAAAAGAAAACGAATACTTAATAGATGGATTGCGCATAACTATCAATAAAATAAATAATATATAGCACAAACATAAAGTATAACATTAATTATTAATTTAATAATATAGGAGATTGTATTTTGATTTCTAATGGGCCAGTAATAAATAAAAATGTTGCTATTGATCATGGTTTGACAGAATCAGAATATAGTAGGATTATTGATATTTTAGGTAGGAACCCTAACTTTGTTGAACTAGGAATATTTTCAGTTATGTGGAGTGAGCATTGCTCATATAAATCTTCAATAAAAATGTTAAAGACTTTGCCAACTACAGGCAAAAGAGTATTGAAGGGTGCTGGAGAAGAAAATGCGGGATTAATTGATTTAGATGAAAAATATGCAACTGCATTTAAGATTGAATCGCATAATCACCCATCTGCTGTAGAGCCTTATGAAGGTGCTGCTACTGGTGTAGGTGGAATTATGCGTGATATTTTTACAATGGGAGCGCGACCAATAGCATCAATGAATAGCTTAAGATTTGGTTCGTTAAATAAATCAAGGAATCGCTTCCTACTAGAAAATGCAGTAGAAGGCATAGCTGACTATGGTAATTGTTTAGGGATTCCTACAGTAGGAGGTGAGTTGATAATTGAAGATTCATATACAGGAAATTGTTTAGTAAATGCAATGTCTTTGGGAATAGTCAATAAAAAATATATTGTTAGTGCCATAGCGGAAGGGGAAGGAAATCCGGTATTTATTGTAGGTAGTTCAACAGGAAGAGACGGGATACATGGTGCTACATTTGCATCTGTAGAATTAACAGAAGAAACAGAATCAAAGCGTTCTAATGTACAAGTAGGTGATCCTTTTACAGAGAAATTACTACTAGAAGCTTCTTTAGAATTATCAAAAAAAGCATGGCTTGTAGGAATGCAAGATATGGGAGCAGCTGGCATCACATGTTCATGCTCTGAAATGTCAGCAAAAGGAAAATCTGGAATAAAAATTGATTTAGATAAGGTTCCCTTGAGGGAACCAGGAATGAATGCGTATGAAATAATGCTTTCTGAAAGTCAAGAAAGAATGTTAGTAGTTATAAAAAAGGGCTATGAATCTGAATTAAAAGAAATTTTTGATAAATGGGATTTAAATTGCACTGAAGTTGGTTCTGTTACAAATACAGGTAAGCTTGAGGTTTTTTTTGGAGGTCAGGAGGTAGCGAAAATACCATCTAATGAACTAGTGTTAGGTGGTGGTGCACCTCAATATGAGATGCCTTTCAAAGCTCCTGAATATTTTTTAACAAAAAACAATTTAAATTTAAATAAAATAGAAGAGCCTAAGGATTATGATAAAGTTTTATTAAAGCTTTTATCAACACCAAATATAACAAGCAAGCATTATATATACAAACAATATGACTCTACAGTTAGGACTAATACTATTCAAAGTCCGGGTGGAGATGCTGCTGTAATCAGGTTGAAAGGTAGTTCAAAAGGAATCTCAATTAGCACCGATTGCAATGGAAGATATGTTTATTTAAATCCACGCTTAGGAGCAAGGATAGCAGTAGCTGAATCCGCTCGAAATGTAATATGTTCTGGTGCTGAGCCTGTAGCAATTACAAATTGTTTGAATTTTGGTAATCCTACTGATCCTGAAATCTATTGGCAATTTCGGGAAGCTGTTTTGGGTATCGGAGATATGTGTAAATCGTTAGATACACCTGTTACTGGAGGAAATGTTAGTTTTTATAATGAAACAAAAAATTCAGCTGTATTTCCGACTCCTGTAATTGGTATGGTTGGCATATTAGATGATACAAAAAATAATACAACTATTGATTATAAAAATGAAGGAGATTTTATAATTTGCTTAGGTTCATTAAATGGAAGTTTAGGTGGCTCAGAATATTTAAAAACAATCCATGAAAAGATATTAGGACCTATTCCAAATTTAGATATTGAAACAGAATTAAGTGTGCAAGAGCTTTGTTGTTCAGCGATTAAACAAAATATAATTAATTCGGCTCATGATATATCTGATGGAGGATTAGCTGTTAATATTTCAGAATCAATTATGGCATCAAAAAAAGGTATAGGAGCCAGAATAAATATTGAAAGAAAACTTCGTAATGATGAGTTATTATTCGGTGAATGCCAATCAGTTATAATCGTTACTATAGATGAGAGTTTATTATATAAGTTAGTTATTTTAGCACAGAAATATAATGTGCATACACAAACAATTGGGAAAGTAACATCGGATAATAAATTACAAATAAATGATCATGTAAATTTAAATCGAATAGAATTAGAAGATGTGTACTTCAACTCATTAGAAAGAATAATAAATGGTGAAAACATTGAACGATAGGAAAATATATTTTAATAGTTCAGATAAGCCAACAATTGGTGTAGAAGTAGAATTATATACAATCTCTAAAAAAACATTTGATTTATGTCAAGGTGCACCAATTTTATTAGAAAAACTCTCCAATGATACCCATATTAAAGAAGAGCTTCTTGAATCGATCATAGAAGTTAATACTAGCATTTGTAATAATGTAGATGAAGTTTTCTATGATTTAAATCAAAAAATAAATTTAGTTAAAAGTATAGCTGAGAAACATGATATGTTTTTAATAAGCATGGCAACTCATCCCTTTGCTTCATGGAAAAATCAATCTATAACAGATAATAATAGATATAAAGAATTTTTAGATAGAATGCAATGGCCATTGAGAAGATTGTTGATAACAGGGCTTCATGTCCATGTGGGAGTAGAATCTGGTGAAAAAGCTATATCTATAATGAATGGTTTAGCTAGCTACATTCCACATATGATTGCATTATCAGCTAATTCTCCTTTCTATGATGGTGATTTTACTGGTTTAGCTTCTACAAGAACAAAAATATTTGAATCATTACCAAATGCTGGGATTCCACCATATTTAAAAAATTACTCAGAATTTCAAAACTTTATGATGATATTAAAAAATGCGAAAACAATAGAATCAATTAGGGAAGTATGGTGGGATATAAGACCACATCCTGGTTTTGGAACAGTAGAAGTTCGTGTCTTTGATGCAGTACCTTCATTAAAAGAAATGGTAGATCTAGCTGCTTTAATTCAATGCATGGTAGTTAGACTTTCAGAATCATATAAAAATCCTGATCAACAATCTATACTAAATTCATGGATAATTAAAGAAAATAAATGGAGGGCATTAAGATATGGTTTAGATGCAAGTATTTTAGATAAAAAAGGTCAATTGCAAAGTTTAAAGGAAGAAATATTAGAAACAATTGACGATTTATTACCAATATCTAAGAGATTAAATTGTGAAAAAAATTTATTGAACTTAGCAAAAATGATAAAAGAAAACAATACACCATATTTGCGTCAGATTAGAGATTATAAAAAATATAAGAGTTTTAAAAAAATAATTGAAAAAAGTATTAGGGAATTGAATTAGTGCTTGAAAAAACAATATTAAATAATTGGTTGAAAAATAATTTTCATAGAATTATAGAAATAAGAAGATGGTTGCATAAAAATCCAGAGTTAGGTTTTCAAGAATATAAGACTTCAAATTTTTGTCAAAGTATTATTGAGAAATCTGGACTTAAAATCTATTATAAAGATAGAATGAAAACTGGTTTCTATTGTGAATTTGGAAATGGGAAAGGGCCAGTTCTAGCTCTTAGATGTGATCTTGATGCCTTGCCAATACTTGAAACAAATAAAATAAATTATAAATCTCAAAATAAAGGTATTTCACATGCATGTGGCCATGATGTTCATATGGCTAATATTATTGGTACAATTTTATTTTTTTTAGAATCAAAAATAGAAGTATCAGGTAAAATTCGATTTATTTTTCAACCGGCAGAAGAAATCGCTCCTGGTGGAGCTGAGATGATGATTAATTGTAGTGCTATAGAAGGGGTCAATCATATAATAGCCGCTCATGTATTACCCCAATTAAGCCCAAATATGATAGGGATTAAATATGGTAATGTTGCTGCAAGGGTTGAGCTTATTGAGATAATAATTAATGGTTCAGGTGGACATACTTCTCGTCCTCATAAAACAGAAAATTTAGTATTAATTCAGGCTCAATTATTGACATTACTTGAAAAAACTATAAATAATTACTCAAGTGAAAAAGACCCTATAGTCTTAGTATTTGGTAAAATTAGTGGAGGACATGCTTCAAATATAATCCCAGATCAAATTAAAATTAAAGGAACCTTAAGATATTTTAATTTAGAATTAAAGAGTCAAATCTATGGTTTAATTAGAGATGCCATTAAATCAATAGAAAAAATTAGTAATGCACAGATTAATTGGAAAATAAAATATGCCTCACCAGGACTTATAAATGATAAGTTTTGTGCTGATCTAATCATAGAATCTGCTAAGGACGCAATTGGTAAAGAAAATGTAAGTATTTTGGAAAAGGCAAGTATGGGTGGAGAAGATTTTTCATATTATCTTGAAAAGATTCCTGGAGCATATTTTAGGATTGGTTGTTCTGATGGCCATAGTAGAGATATACATACTAAAAATTTTAATGTAGATGAAAAATGTATGGAGACAGCTATTAAAGTTTTTACCCACACAATTTTACAATACTTTAGGAACAAATAGATTTATGAAACAACCCCGATATGATGAATCTACAATAAAGTCTCTTGATTGGAAAGAACATATAAGAACAAGGCCGGGTATGTATATTGGTAAGCTTGGAGATGGTTCATCCCATGATGATGGAATATATATTTTGTTAAAGGAAATTATTGATAATGGTATAGATGAATTTATTATGGGGTATGGAAAAACTATTGATATAAAGATCACTGATCATAAAGTTGTTATAAGAGACTATGGAAGAGGAATACCTTTAGGAAAAGTAATAGATTGTGTTTCAAAAATTAATACGGGTGGTAAGTATGATTCGAAAGTGTTTCAAAAGTCAGTTGGTCTAAATGGTGTTGGTACTAAAGCTGTTAATGCTTTATCAGAAAAGTTTACAGTACAATCAATTAGAGATGGGCAAATAAAAACAGTTGACTACAGCAAGGGGGAAATAGTTAATGACTACAAGATTGAAGATACCTCCCTTAGAAATGGAACAAAAGTATTATTTAAACCTGATGGTTTGATATTTAAAAACTTTCATTTTGTTACAGATTATGTTGAAGATCAAATTTGGAACTATGTTTATCTTAACTCAGGTCTTACAATTAATTATAATAATACTAAATTCTATTCAGAGAATGGCCTAAAAGATCTTCTAGAAAGAAAAACAGATATAGAAAAAACTAGATATCCCATAATCCATATAAAAAATCATGATATAGAAGTTGCGTTAACCCATGGTGATCAATATGGCGAAGAGTATTATTCATTTGTCAATGGTCAGCATACGACACAAGGTGGAACTCACCTAGCAGCATTTCGAGAAGCTATAGTTAAGACAATTAGAGAATTTTATCAAAAAGATTTTGATGCATCAGATATAAGAGCATCTATTATTGGTAGTATATCAATAAGGATTCAAAATCCTGTTTTTGAATCCCAGACTAAAACTAGATTAGGGTCAATAGATATGATGCCCGATGGTATAACAGTTAGAATCTTTATTAATGATTTTATAAAAAGAGAATTAGATAATTTCCTTCATCAGAATCCTGAAACCTCTGAAAATTTATTAAAGCGGATTATGCAATCGGAGCGGGAAAGAAAGGATATGGCTGGTATAAAAAAACTTGCTAATCAAAGGGCAAAAAAAGCCAATCTTCATAATAAAAAATTAAGAGATTGTAAAATACATCTTAATGATGAAAAATCAGATAATGAAAAACGTCTAAATTCAACTATATTTATTACTGAAGGAGATTCAGCAAGTGGTTCTATTACTAAATCTCGTAACGTACAAACTCAAGCAGTATTTAGTTTAAGAGGTAAACCTCTTAATTCATTTGGAATGAAGAAAAAAGTAGTTTATGAAAACGAAGAATTCAATCTTCTACATCATGCTCTTAATATAGAGGATGGTTTAGAAAATCTTAGATATAATCAAATTGTTGTAGCAACAGATGCAGATGTTGATGGAATGCATATAAGGCTTTTAATTTTAACTTTCTTTCTTCAGTTTTTTCCGGATCTAGTAAAAAATGGACATGTATATATATTAGAAACTCCATTATTTAGAGTTAGAACTACTAAAAAAACTTTATATTGCTATTCTAATAATGAAAAAAACAAGGCTATTGCTCAATTAGGAGGAAATTCTGAGGTTACAAGATTTAAAGGTTTAGGTGAAATTTCTCCTGATGAATTTGGTTTGTTTATAGGTGAATCAATGAGATTAGAACCTGTTATTATAAGAGCTAAAACTTCAGTTTCTGATTTATTGACTTACTATATGGGAAAAAATACTGAAGATAGACAAAAATTTATTATTGATAATCTTCGATTAGAAGAAAATGAGGGAAAATAAAATTGTCTGAAAATAATTTAGAAAATAAAAACATTAATAAATTAGAAGAAAATTTGCAGGAATCAAAGACAGTCTCACTTCTTTATGAAAATTGGTTTTTAGATTATGCATCATATGTTATATTAGAGCGTGCTGTTCCAAAATATGAGGATGGTTTTAAGCCAGTCCAGAGAAGGATATTGCATGCTATGAATGAAATGAATGATGGTAGGTTTCATAAAGTTGCTAATATAATTGGTCAAACAATGCAATTCCATCCACATGGAGATGCTGCAATTGGTGACGCATTGACTAAGTTAGGGCAAAAAAATATGCTTATTGAGACTCAAGGTAATTGGGGTGATACTAGAACTGGTGATTCTGCAGCAGCACCTCGATATATAGAAGCACGTTTATCTCACTTTGCTCTAGATGTTATATTTAGTAAAGAAATAACTGAATGGCAAAATTCATATGATGGAAGAAAAAGTGAGCCTGTTGTACTTCCAGTCAAATTTCCAATGATTTTAGCACAAGGCGTTGAAGGTATTGCAGTAGGGCTTTCTACTAAAATAATGCCTCATAATTTTTGTGAACTTGTCAAGGCATCTATAGATATTTTAAAAGGTAAAAAAACTAGAATTTTGCCAGATTTTCCTTCAGGTGGTCAAGGAGATTTTAGTCAGTATAATAAAGGTATGAAGGGTGGCCGAATAAGATTGAGAGCTGATATTGATGTAGTAGATAAATCAACTTTATCTATTAAATCTATACCTTATTCTACGACTACAGGAAACCTAATAGATTCTATCTTAAAAGCTAATGATAGTGGCAAAATTAAGATTAGAAAAGTTGAAGATAATACATCTAGCGATGTAGAAATCATGGTATACTTAAAGCAAGGTGTATCTCCTGATGTAGCTATAGATGCCCTTTATGCATTTACTAATTGTGAAGTTAGTGTATCTCCAAATACTTGTGTTATAGTAAATAAAAAACCTACATTTGTTTCTGTTGATGAATTGCTACAAATTTCTACTGAAAGTACATTAGAGTTGCTCCTTAAAGAACTACAAGTTCAAAAACAAGCTCTAGAATTAAAATGGCATTTTGCATCTTTAGAAATAATTTTCATAGAAAATAAAATTTATAGAAATATTGAAAAGTGTGAAACATGGGCTTCTGTTTTAGAAACTATTTCAAAGGGTTTAGACCCCTTTATAAAACATCTAAAAAAACCAATAATTGAAGATGATTTAATTAAATTGACAGAAATAAAAATTAAAAGAATCTCTAAGTTTGATAGTTTTAAAGCGAAAGATAACATAAAAAAGATTAGTAGCAACTTAGAAGAAGTCTGTAACAATATAAACAATCTAACTGAATATGCTATTAGGTATTTTGAACAAATATTAAAAAATCATGGTAAGGATAAAATAAGAAAAACTAAAATTAAGCAGTTTGATACAATTAAGGCTAGAAGAGTTGCAGCTGCAAATGTCAAGCTATATATGAATAGAAAAGAGGGCTTTATTGGTACAAGTTTACGTAAGGATGAATATATATGCGATTGCTCTGATATAGATAATATTATTACTTTCAAAAAAGAAGGAAAATTTATGGTGTCTCTAATAGGGAATAAAAATTTTGTTGGTAAAAATATTATTCATGCTGCTGTATGGAAAAAAAACGATGCTCATCTAATATATAATATGATTTATAAAGATGGAGCATCTGGTATATCATTTGCTAAAAGATTTTCTGTGATGTCATTAATTAGAGATAAAAATTATAATGTTACTCAAGGAACCGAAAAATCAAAAATTTTATATTTTACAGCAAATCCAAATAGTGAATCTGAAATTGTAACAATATTCTTACATCATTCTGTTAAAGCACGTATTAGGGAATTTGACTATGATTTTGGATCACTTTCAATAAAGGGCAGAACTGTTAAAGGAAATATAGTTAGTAAATATAGAATTAGAAAAATTACACAGAAAGAGATTGGAGAGTCAACGCTTGGTGGAAGAGATATTTGGTTAGATGAAAATATAGGAAGGCTAAATACAGATAAACAAGGTAGATATCTAGGTAGTTTTAATACTGATGATTCGATTTTGATTATATATAAAGATGGAAATTATGAATTAACTAACTTTGATTTAAGTAATAGATATAAGATTAATGACATAAGTGTATTAGAAAAATATGATCGTTATAAAGTAATTACTGCATTACATTATGATGGAAAAACAAAGTCCTATTTTGTAAAACGTTTTTTAATTGAAACATCTACTTTAAGTAAAAAATTTTCATTTATAAATGATTCAAGAGGCTCAAAGTTAATTCTTGCAACATTGAATGAAAAACCAGTTCTAAAATTTAGTTATCGTACAAAAAAAGGTGAAAAAAAATCTAGATTAGAAGATTTATCAAATTTTGTAGAGGTAAAAGGTTGGAAGGCTATTGGAAATAAATTAGGCAATTATTTACGAATGAGTGGATTCAAATATATTGAACAATATACTGAGGATGATTTATTTATTGATAATGATGACTTGAACTTGTTTCCGAATTAATGTCTATGCGTCTTATTCTTGTAAAATTAGAAAAATTAAAAAATAATCTTTATATCAAAATACCTGAGATTATTCAAGACTCTTTGAATTTAAAAGAAGGGGAGAATATAGAGATAAGTATACATTCCGATGTTTCTTACGCACAAGGAGAATTATGGGAATATGATAATAATGATATTTCTGAAATAATAATAGATATATCAGAAGATTTACATACAATTAATATGTATAATAGAATATATATCCCCGAAAAGTTTAGATTTTTCTTTCCTAAGGTTGGTCTAGATTTTATTATTGAAACTAATGCGGGGAATATTAGTACTCATATTACAAACAATGGTTATTTTTCTAAAGGAATGCGTAGTTGGTTTCATAATAATGGACCATTGTTTCATAAAGATCAGTTAATTATAAGAGTCCTTGATGAGAATAAGTCCATATATTCTATGGAATTAGTTAGTTCAAAAAAATAATTATAAATTTATCATAAATCAAATCTTTTTGTACTGGGCAACGATTTCTTATAACTTATAGATAAATATATATAGAAATAGTAGCTTATTCAATTTTATGAAAGCAAAAGTAATTACAAAAAATAGAAAAGCATTATATGATTATGAAATATTAGAAAAATATGAAGCAGGTATTGTCTTATCAGGAACAGAAATAAAATCTATTAGACAAGGCAGAATTAATATTAAACAAGCTTATATTGGTTTTTTTAAAAAAGAGTTATTTATTATTGGAATGAACATTCCTGAATATTCCAACTCAGGATATGTTTCCCATTTTCCTGATCAAAATCGTAAACTATTATTGCATAAATTAGAATTAAAAAAAATTAAACAACATGTTGAAGAAAAGGGTAAAACAATCATACCATTGTCAATATACTTTAAGGGTAAATTTGTTAAAGTAGAATTTGGAATTGCAGTAGGAAAAAAGAAGTGGGACAAGCGAAGAGATAAAATTGAAAAAGATGTAAATAGACAATTAGAAAGAGCACTAAAAAAAAGATAAAGACTAATATGAATAATTTTGCAAATGTAAACGAACAAATAGATTTGATTACCAAAGGTACTGAAGAAATAATTCCTTTAGAAGAATTAGAAAAAAAAATAAAGGAATCCCAGAAAAAAAACACTCCATTAAAGGTTAAATTCGGATGTGATCCTAGTCGTCCAGATTTGCATTTGGGACATTCTATTGTTCTTAGGAAATTACGCCATTTTCAAGACTTAGGACATGAAGCAATTTTACTTATTGGAGATTTTACTGCCATGATTGGTGATCCAACAGGACGTAATAAGACTCGACCACAAATCACTCTCAAAGAAACTAAAAATAATGCCCAGTCTTATATAGATCAAGCGTCTCTTATTTTGTCTAAAAAAAAATTAACAATTTTATATAATTCAAATTGGCTAAGTGGGATGGATTTTAGTGATGTTATAAGATTATCTTCAAAATATACAGTTGCAAGAATGCTTGAAAGAGATGATTTTACAAAAAGATATCAACAAGGCACTCCTATTTCAGTACATGAATTCTTATATCCATTGGCACAGGGATATGATAGTGTACATCTCAATGCAGATATTGAGTTAGGAGGAACCGATCAAAAATTCAACTTACTTGTTGGTCGTGATCTACAAAAAGAAGCAGGTCAAGATCCACAAGTTATTATTACAACTCCAATACTTGAGGGCACAGATGGAATAGAAAAAATGTCTAAATCATATAAAAATTATATTGGTCTAACAGATTCTCCAGCAGATATTTATGGTAAAACTCTTTCGATACCTGATAGTTTAATTGAAAAATATTTTGAATATGCAACAGAAATATCAAATAATGAATTGAATGAGATTAAAAGAGATCTTAAAAATGGAAAATCTAACCCTCGTGATTTAAAGAGAAAACTAGCAAGGAATCTAGTTTCTATATACCATAGTAATAAAGCAGCATTATTTGCTGAGCAAGAATTCGATGCACTATTTATAAAAAAAGATGAACCTAGTAATATACCCGAATATAAACTTTCTAAATCAGAAAAATTAATTTCTATTTTAACAGACAATGAATTGGTCATAAGTAAAGGAGAAGCAAAGCGTATGATAAAACAGGGCGCTGTTAGAATTAATAAAGAAAAGATAGATGATGTGCACATGATGATTGAAAAAGGTAGAGAATTAGTATTAAAGGTAGGTAAAAGGAAATTTTTAAGGATAATAAAATGAAAAAATTCTTATTCGCAACTATAATCGTACAAATTTTAGCATGCTACACTAAAACTGGAGTAGTTCTTAAAGAAGAGAAATCTAATACTATTCCATCAACCCCACATGAAAACTATACTATTGATAGAAATAAAAAAACCGAAATGCCACAATCAATAATATTTATTATTGCGGATGGGACAGGTATAGGGCAGTATACATTATCCTACTATGCAAATGGTCCATTTGCTCCAGCTAGATTTGATCACATAGGTCTTGTTGCAACTCATCCAAATGATGGCCAGTGTGGCACAACATGTAAACGTGTTACTGATTCTGCTGCTAGTGGAACAGCATTATCATCGGGTATAAAAACATATAATGGTGCAATTGGAGTTGATTTAGATACTTCAAAAGTAAAAACAATACTAGAATTAGCTGAAGAAAAAGGAATGTCTACAGGTCTTGTTGCGACTTCATCTGTAACTCATGCTACTCCTGCATCCTTTGCTGCTCATGTAGACTATCGAAAGAAGGAGCATGAAATTGCTATACAGTATGCTAATCAAGAGATCGAAGTAATTTTAGGTGGAGGTAAAAAATTCTGGCCAGATAGTTTAATTGCTGTATATGAAAAAAAAGGAGCACAATTTATAGATGATATTAATACAAGAATAGATAAAAATAGACGAATTTTAGGACTGTTTGCAAATAAGGGTATGCCTACAGTTAATGAAGGTAGAAGTCCTACAACGACAGAAATGGCTAAGCTAGCTATTAAACATATAGATAGTAATGATAGAGGTTTTTTTATAATGATTGAGGAGTCTCAAGTTGATTGGGGAGGACACTCAAATAGTGCTGAGTACATAAAAGGAGAAATGTCTTCTTTAAATAATCTCATAAATTTTGTTTTGGATTATCAATTAATAAATCCAGATGTATTAGTAGTTTTAACAGCTGATCATGAATGTGGTGGAGTTGCCGTACATGATGGTAAAGATTCTGATTTAGATATACACTTTACATCTGATTATCATACTGCAAATTTTGTACCTGTGTTTGCTACTGGTCCAGGTGCAGAAGTTTTTGATGCTTTTATAGATAACACTGAAATTGGGAAACAGTTAATGCATTATATTGAATCACGATGAATGGTACTTGGTTTGTTTCTAGACCTGTTGCTCCAGTATATAGAAAACCTGGTTTTACATCTGAAATAGTTACCCAAGGATTAATATGGGAGAAGGTTACCATAATTGATCAACATAATAGTTGGGTTTATATAAAGATGGAAGATGAATATATGGGCTGGATTCATCAATTTTATATAAAAGAAATTAATATAGTTATTAAAGATTTTATTTTTATTACAGATAGATCTACAAATGTATTATTAGATTGGAATAAAAAAGATTCAATAAAATCAATTTTATCTTTTGGAAGCAGAGTTCCTTTATTAGATAAAACATCTAAATATTTTAAAATTATGCTAAATCGTAATACCATTGGATATATAGATAAACAGAGTAATATGAAAATTAAATATAAAGATGAGATTATAAAAATAGGATCAAAGTTATTAGGAGTTCCTTATTTATGGGGTGGCAAATCATCTTTTGGTTATGATTGTTCTGGATTTATTCAAATGATATTTAAAACAGTTGGTATCTATCTTCCAAGGGATACTTCACAACAATTTATTTATAATAAATTAAAAAGTATTAATAAAAAAGAAGCTCAAGCAGGTGATTTAATTTTTTTTTCTAAAAATAATGAAATAAATCACATTGGTTTGGTTGTAGACAAAGATAATATATTACATTGCTCTGGTGAAGTAAAATATGATTCAATTAATAAGAAAAAAATAAATTTTAACAAAACTTTATTAAACATGGATCAAACATATTTTTCGACTTCAGATTTATTAATTTAAATTTTATGTCATCAATTCTAAATAGAAAAGTTCTTTTATTAAATCAAAGCTATG
>CAYFHL010000009.1:0-25135 GCA_964342955.1 uncultured bacterium | reverse complement strand
TAACTCTGCAAACTACCTTCAAGAATTCCTACGCTAACTTGAGTTTCGTAAATTAAATATATTAAAGAAAAAACTCCTACGGAAGAAACTATAATCAAAATATTAATTAATGCAATATCAATACCAAAATAAATAAACAAATAAAAGTTTATAATAATAAAAAGTAATAAAACACCTAATAAGCTAATACTATACCATAAAATATTAGTAAACCTTCCAAATAATAATAAGACCGTTAACATTAATACAATAATTAGGAGATTTGTTTTGAGGTTAGTAGGATAAATAAAAGATTGATCTAGTATATTACTCATTGCCATAACAAATACCAATGGGTTAGGTATAAATCCATCAATAGGAGTTGGGTTAAAATCTTTGCCCGCTGCAGAATGATCTCCAAATAGTACTGTTCTACCGTTTAAATTAGGTGACATCTTACTTTTATATATTTTCCATGCAGATAACACATTAAATAGACCTGCTTGAATTTGCTTTTCGACTTTATCGAGGCTAAGGTAGTTGATGATCATATTCCCATTACCATCTAATGGAATCTTTAAGTCTACAGGCGCTCCCTTTATTGGGAAATCATGCAAAATTAATAATCTTTTACTAACCAACTCCATATTCTTTAATTCATAACTCAAATGATTTGCTAACAAACTAAGAAATAAATGTGGTGCTAACATTCCATTGACCTCTGATACAATTGGAATCCTTCTTAACATACCATCAATATCGGGCTGCAAATTAACAATACCCATAGATAATGATGCATCAACAAAATCAGTTTTTACACCACCTGTCTTATATGGAATATCAATAACATGTTGAGCAATCCCTGGTGATATTTCAGGTAATTCTTCAAATTCTAAAGCTTCGATGATTGTATGATGCTTATATATGTTTAATATATCGTTATTGTCCCCATATTCTACTAAATATGGATTAACCGTAATACCAGAATCAAACATTACATTTACAAGATCTTCCCAACCAAGTGTATCAATACTAACTGTAAACATAAAATCCATACCAACACTTGTAGGATTTCCATTTACAATTTTTTTTAAAACTTTCGTATAATGACTATAAGGCCATAATCCAAGTTTCGATTCTTTTTTTGATTCATCATCTAATTTAACTAAGACAATAGATGAATTAATTGATGGCTCCTGATTAAATACTTTACGTAAATTAAATTTTAAATCATTAATTTTTAATTCGAAATGGCTTGTCAAGAATGGAAATAAAAACAATATAAGGGAAGTGGATATTAATGTAATTAAGGAACCCAAAATTATGGGCTTAGCTATAGATTTAGATTTTCCAGACATCTACTAGAGCTTATTTTAAGTGGTCTAAAATAACTCTTTTAATTGCAAAACCATCATTGCCTTTGCAACTATGTGTAACACTCATATCTGAAATTTTATTCTCATCTTCCCCTCTAAATGTTACACCTCCAACTAAAGGGTCTTCTAAACGACTAGCAAAATGCGACATGCTTTGATGTGTTGGATTTAAATTATCTATATTATTTTGAATCCTTTTTGATAATTTAAGTTTCATTTTTCCTGATGCTTTAGCATATTGGGAAAAACTTAATTCTAAATCCTCAAGTTTATTTCGACTATTTATTAAATAAAACGTTTCAAATCCAGGAGGATCTACAAATTTTGTCCATGGCAGAACTGTATCAAAATACAACGAATTTGCTATTTTAGTCAATTCACTTTTCTTTGAATATATAATTGAATAATTCGATTCAGTATCAACATAAATAACATAAAAGTATGTTTCTGGAAGATAACCTATATTAATTCTAATTTGATCACCACTATAAATAATTGATGAATCATCAACCGCTACTAAATCATCTAAGTTTTGTGCACTTTTAGTTAAAATACTGTATTTAAATTCAAAGTTACTATCTGATTGACAATAAAAAATACCAATGAAAAAAAATGAGATTAAAATAGTTTTTAATATATACATATTTATTGATTTCTTCCTTTTATATTTCTATGACAATTATTACATGACTGTAATTTATAGTTATAACTAGTTATTAGGTTATTAAAAAAAACTAAGTCATTATTATTTACTAAAAACTGAAGTATTGAATCGTGCTTTTTTGAATATGCTGATATTGGGTTACCATTAGTATTAATAGTGTGCAATAAAATATTGTAATTTTCTCCTTGATATAAAAAATTAACATACTCAGTATAAATAGGATTATTATTTTTATAAATCAATTTTTCTGACATAAATATAGTAAACAAAATTAAAATCATGAAACTAAACATAGATAAGAACATAATCTTATTTAATGACTTTTGTAGAGACATTATGATTCAATATTAACACTAATTAATAACCAATTGGCTTTGTAGATGCATATTCCCTAGCCAATTCTTCGATTTTTTCTCTATCAATTTTTTTTATATTTTCTACTAATATATCTTCATCTATATGTTCAATTACATCATAGTGTTTTGCAATTAAATCATAAAATGCTAATAGAGCATCTCCTAAAACTCTAATTCTTTCTTCTTCAATAATTTTTCTACGTTTAGCTCGTAATTCTTCATTACTATCTGATTTTGTATGACCGCTTGTTCTTATAATTGCCATTTTAATGCCTCAAATATCCTTCTAGAAGTTAGTTATAATTACAACTAATAATCTACATTGAATTTAATCATATAAAACATAAGGTTGTTTACTTATAATAAATTTGTTTTCTGCTATTGTCCAATCTTTGATTAGCTTTTCTAGATTATTAATATCATTACTATACTCTCTTAATTTAGAGCTTCCATATAATTTGTCAATAAAATTATTATCAAAATAATAAAATTCGTTAGGATGATTATTTTTAATTATATGAATTACTTTCACTATCCATGATAAGGGATCTTCTATATCAATAATTTCTATACCATTACACTTTATATCTTTATATTTTGGATTAACTGCTTTATTAGGTACTGATTTAGGAATAAATGTCTTCATATTAAAACGATCATTAGCTGAACTAATTTTTTTTATTTCTTTAAACAGTTTTTGATGATTAAGCCACGGTGCTCCAAAATATTTAAAAGGTTTATCTGTTCCCCTACCTTCAGATAAATTTGTACCCTCTAGCAAACATATTCCCTGATATAGC
This sequence comes from uncultured bacterium, assembly GCA_964342955.1. Lineage (GTDB taxonomy): Bacteria > Fidelibacterota > Marinisomatia > SCGC-AAA003-L08 > D37C17 > CAYFHL01. Next base: position 21,960 of record CAYFHL010000009.1, on the reverse strand, counting down.
CAAGCAGTCTTAATATCTGGCATATTGGGTGATGGTGGAGGATTAAATAAAGTTTTTTTATTATTTTTATTAATTTTTCCCTTATACTTTATAATCTTTAGTTTTACTTTATTTCCATTATCTAACCATCCCTCACCATTTATCATCATAGCTAGTTCACCGATAGTCATTCCATGCAAAATTGGTATAGGGTGCATACCAACAAAAGATTTTAATTGATTAATTGGTCCTCTAACTTGATTTCCAAAAGGATTTACTCTATCTAAAATCCATACTTCTATATTATGTTTAGCTGCAGCATTCATAACATTTGTTAAGGTACTTATATATGTATAGTATCTTACTCCTATATCTTGAATATCAAATAATATAACATCAATGCCTTCAAGCATAATTGAAGTAGGTTCTTTGTTTTTCCCATATAGACTATAAATGTATGCTCCTGTTAGTGAATCCCTACTATTACCAAAATATTCACCCGCTTCCTTTGTCCCTTTAAATCCATGCTCTGGAGAAAAAATAGCATTAATATGGAGACCTGCATTATGTGCTAATTCTATTAAATGTTGATCATTATTATTTAGAGATGTATGATTAACAACCATGCCAATTTGCTTGTTTGATAATTCATTAAAATTACTTTTAGATATTTGATCCAATCCACTGCTATATGTTTGTTCATTATTAAAAATTATAACTACGATTGGTATAATTATTGTTAATAATCCCTTTTTAAAACCCAAATAATGTAGAAGATGTACAATGAAAATATTAAAAATTAAAGAAGATAGTATAAACCAAGTCCAAGCTATACCTAATGATTCAAGGAATAAGACTGTCATAATACTACCCATGAATCCAACGATCATATTGAGATTAGAAAATTTATGTTTTGAAAATGATAAAACAAATAGACTAAGTAATCCTCCATAGGTAAATGAAGCAATTTTTAAACCTAGAACAACTATCGCGCTATTACCTTCATCAAAGACTAGAGCAATAAATATTAGAACTATTGACCAAAACAAACTAATCAATCTAGATTGCTTCATTCCTTTGTTAGGTTTCATCCAGTCATAAATTGTAGAAGATGCTAATGAATTTATTGATGAGCTAAGAGTTGACATCGCTGCAGACAGAACGCTTGCTAATAAAACACCTTTAATAATTGATGGTAGATAATTATCAACAATAAATGTTGTCAATTCACGATCTTTCTGAATTTCAATTCCACCATATACTAACCATATTAGAGAGCCTGCAAAAAGGAAAACAGAAAATTGCAATAAAACAAAAAAACCACTTCCTATCATTGCTTTTCTTGCATCATGCAGACTATTACATGTAAGCACTCTCTGAACCATCATGTAATCTGCACCATGTGAAGCAAATGATAAGAAAACACCTCCAATAATTGCATTTAGAAAATACCATGGATCTGTTAGTATACTTTGAGTACTTAATCTAAAAATCTGAAATTTGTTTAATTCAAATAATGGTTCAAAACTTTTTGGACTATCTAAATTTAATATCCCAAAGATTATGTAACTGATAACTGTTAAGCCACCTATTAAATATAAAATAAACTGAAAACTATCAAACCATATTATTGTACGAATCCCTCCACCGATAGTATATAGCATTGTCATTATACCAATGATTAGAACAGCAACCCATATGGGCCAACCTGTAATAACTTGTACTATGACTGCTGTAGCTAAAAAACGTATTCCATCTGCTAAAATCCTTGTAATCAAAAATGTTGCAGATGCTATTTTCTGCAATCTTACACCAAAACGTTTCCCTATGATTTCATAGATTGATGCAATGTTACCTTTGAAGTAGAGGGGAAGCAATATATAACTAACCAAAATTCTACCTATAATATATCCTAAAGCTAATTGTATAAAAAACCAATCGCCCCTATAGGCTAAACCAGGTATTGAAATAAAAGTTAATACAGATGTTTCAGTAGCAACTATAGAGAACATAGCTAACCACCATGGAGTATTTTTACCTGCAAAAAAATAATCTTTATTACTCTTATTATTTCTTGAATTTAGAAATCCAAATGAAGAGATCACAAATAAAAATAATACTACAATGATTAATTCAATTTTATGAATTATGACTCCTAAAATTCATTGTATCTCTATTAGAGAATTCCTTCATGATTTCATTATAGAATTCTCTTCTAATACCATACATTTTTTTTATACCATCCTTTCCATTCCTATTAGGAAATGTTCTATTAGTCAATAATATTATTATTACATTTTTATTAGGGTCAAGCCAAATTGATGTTCCAGTAAAACCTAAATGACCAAAAGATCCAATAGAATAATAATCCCCTGCACTACTTTTACCATTATTGCTAGGAGTATCCCATCCGATAGCATAATCAGATTCTTGTGGAATATTCTGGACTGTTGTAAAATAGTTAATTTGTTCATTATTAAAAAATCTATATCCTTTCCACAATCCCCCATTTAAGATCATTTGAGCATAATTACCAATATCACTGGCTGTTGAAAATAAACCAGCGTGACCTGAAACACCTCCCATAAGATAAGTATTTTCATCATTTACCTCGCCTTGAATCAACCTCTTTCTATAAATCGTATCAACCTCTGTAGGTGGTATTCTTGAAAAGTATTGTTGTTTAGGATTATAAAATGTGTTCTTCATTTGTAAAGGTCTGAATAACAATGACTTTGATAATTCATCTAATCTTTTCTTAGAAACATTTTCAATAATTTCTGTTAAAAGAATAAAACCCAAATCACTATATTCATATTTAGATCCTGGATATGATACTAAATCAATATTTAATATATAATCAATCATATCTTTTTTGCCATTTATTCTATCATCTAAATAAAATTTATAATAACTTGGCAATCCTGATGAATGTGTCAATAAATGTCGTATTGTTACTTTATCTTTCCAATCACCTGAAAATTCAGGAAAATATTGATGTATAGAATGATCAAGAGATAGTTTCTTTTGATTTATCAATTTCATTATGATAGGAACGGTAACTATAACTTTTGTTAATGAGGCAATATCATAAATTGTTTCATTATTAACTTTCGATGAATTTTCTTTATAATCATGAGACCCAAAACTCTTCTTAGAAACAATATTATTATCTTTAATAATCAATGTTTGTGCCCCAGGAAAAATATAAGAATTGATTGCACTATCCAATATTGCCCATCCTTTAGAAAAATCATAATCATCTAATGTCCCCATTTGATTTTTTCGTTTTTCAACTCTTATTCCATGACCAATTTGAAATTTTGAATTTAATGTTACAGGCAATTTTCCATCAATTTCTATTTTACCCCAAATTGCTCTAGCTGCTGCTTTTACAGTTACCCCTCCATAACCATATGTGCATACATAAGTATCTACTACATCATATTCTGGAATATAAGGACTCCCAAAACTAATAAATATCATAGGAATTTTCTTTTTTGATATTGCTTTAATGAGATTTAAATGTGTAGAATCTATAGTAGAAATTCCTTTGTCCATTCGAATCCGAACAACTGATGATACAATTATTTGATCAGAATTATTTATTTTATTTAGCACATCATTTATTCCAAGATCAGTTAAAGGTGCATTTATATAAATTTCTTGTACATTGTTTAGAGTGTAATTAATACTATTTGAAATAGGTTTCATTAAGTTCCTTGAATTATCATCAATAGATAAAATAATATGAGTTAAAAAATCTATATTTTCAGGAATTAATGGTAGCTGTCTATCAATATCTTTAACGACAGTAATTGATTTTTCAGCAATTTCGTTTGCAATTTTAACATTCTTTGATATCCCAATATTATTTTCAATATCTTTTAAGGATCTTTCCGAATTAGAAAACAATCCTAATTCATTTTTTAAATCCCAAATTCGAGCAACTGATTGATTTATTCTTTCAATTGATAGTCGTCCTTTATTTACTGCATCTACAATTGAATTGATTGTCTGCTCAACATCCATTGGTAATAATAAAATATCTGCACCTGCTTCTACAGCTCTAATTGCAGATTCCCCTGCCCATGCAGTTTGTGTTAAAGCCCCCATTTCCATTCCATCTGTTATTATAAGGCCTCCAAAATTCCATTTATTCCTTAGTATATCGTTTGTAATAATTGAGGAATGTGATGCAGGTTTCCCTGATGGGTCGATCTTAGGCAATGCAATATGTCCCGTCATTATTAAATCTACTCCTGCTTGTACTGATTGGTAAAATGGATATAATTCAGTTTTTTCTAATTCATTTAAATCCGATTCAATGATCGGTAATTGTGTATGACTATCTGTAGAAGTATTTCCATGCCCAGGGAAATGTTTAGCGCATGTTTTTAATCCATTCTCCTTACATCCTCTAATAAAAGCAGTACCAAAGTTAGATACTATTTCTGGCGAGTCAGAATACGATCTAAAATTTATTATTGGATTATTTAAATTATTATTAACATCCATTACTGGAGCAAAAGTTATATGTACACCAATAGACCTAGCTTCTTTAGCTGTAATCAAGCCTTGTTGATAAGCTAAATTTGTATCTTGCGTAGCACTAACCGCCATATTTGATGGGAATAATGTAGATCCAGACATCCACTGTCCCAAACCCCGTTCATAATCAGCAGCAACTAATAATGGATATTTTGATTTAGATTGGAATTGTTTTATGTTCTGATATGTACCATGTATACTGCCTCCAAATGTAATAACTCCACCTATGCCATATTCTGACAACCACTTTTCTAATAAAATACGATAGCTACTTTCTGAATTATAAAAGTCCCCCCTAATTCTAACCATTATCATTTGAGCTACTTTTTCACGGAGACTAAACTTTTTCCATTCAATATTTTTTTTATCATTAAACAGGTCAACCTTGATATCAATTTGATAAGTGCATGAATAAAAAATAAAAAATAAAAATAAAATATTAAGCTTTTTTGTAAACACGTGCAACCCTTTTAGATATGTTTGTTAATATTTCATATGGATTTTTTTTATTATTTTTAGCGATATCTTCTAACCTATAATCACTACTCCAAAATGTTACTTTATTTCCAGTCTTTAACTTCTTGTTATGATTTAATACACATGTTAAATCCATTGAAATTTTTCCAATAATCGGATACTTATTCCCTCTATATAATACTGAACCATTATTTGCAAAACTGGTTGGAATTCCATCTGCATATCCAGCTTGAATTAAGGCTACACTACTCTCTTTTTCCAATTGATATGTTCTATGATAACCTATATGGTGCCCCTTTTTCATATTTTTTATTAATACTACTGGTGCTTTTAATTCCATTATTGGAATTATCTTTGGATTAGATTCATATATTGGTGAAATGCCGTATAAAGATAAACCAGGACGCACCATATTAAAAGTTGCCTTATTATCATTGATAATTGCAGATGAATTTGAAATGTGAAAATATTTTATTTTAGGCAATCTCTTCTCAGCTATTTTCTTTATTTTTATGAATCGTTTCAACTGTATATCGGTGTATTCATTGTCTGTATCTGCTGATGAAAAATGTGAATATAAACCTTCAATATTTATTTCATTGTGATCAGATAAATAATATATTAATTTTTCTGCATACTCATATGGCAACCCCATCCTTCCCATACCTGTATCAATCTTTAAATGAGCATTAATTTCAGAACTTGATTCTTTTGAAAATTCTATTAGACGTTTAGCATCATCTATAGAATTAATAGTACATCTAATTTGACCTGTTTGATAGGCATCTATTTCTGAAACATCAAATTGTCCTAAGTGTAAAATAGGATTTGATATACCATGAGCAATTAATTCTTTTGCTTCTGAAATTAATGCAACAGAAAATCCATAAACACCTTCATTACATAAAGTTTTAGCAATAGATATTAGACCATGCCCATAAGCATCTGCCTTCACTACAGCCATTATCTTAGAATTATAAACAGTATTTTTAATAAATTTATAATTTTTACATAAATTTCTAAGATTGATTATTGCTTCAGCTTGAAACAATGGGTGAACCTTTTAGAATATCTGAAATTTTTACATTTATATTTTTCATTTTTGCCGATAATATTCCAGCACCATAAGCTGGTGAAATTGATAAAAATGTCCATTTTACATTTTTAAAATTAAATTTTAATTCATCATTTATCATTTTTCTAAAAAAACTATTTTTAATTACGCTGCCATTTCCAGCTAAAACTATATTGCTATCTTTGTAATCGATTAAGTCAGCTAATGATACTATATATTCTGCTACATGATGTGTTGCTTTCTGAACTATTTCTAACGCAATTTCATTATTTTGTTCAGCATAATAAATAACACCTTTTGCAAGAGAAGCAATTTTAGCAATTCTATTATTTGATTCATTTAAATACTCTAAGGCATATTGGAAATTTTCTGATTTGAAATGCTTTAATATATAACTCATTAATTCTTCTAATTGCACATCACCAAATACAGAAGTTTCATTTAAAGCCAACTGTAGTAATAGTTCTTTGCCTAGCCAATATCCACTTCCCATATCCCCTTCATCATGTCCGAGCCCACCGACCCTAACAAATTTTCCATCATCATCTTTTGAAATACATATTACCCCTGTTCCTACAGTAACTAAAAAACCATACTCTCCAGGACAATTAATCTCAAATACTGCTTCAGCATCATTAACAATTATGGCTTTTTTAGACAATTTAAATTTATCAATCTCTTTAAAAACTAGTTCTCTTCCTAAATCGTTTGATGAACCAGCTAGCCCTAATCCTATAGAATCGATATCATCTATCTCTATATTTGCCATTCTAGTTAAATCTATAATTAATTTGCCTATTCTTTCTGCAGATTTTTCACCGTAAATCGCTACATTAGTACCTTTGACTACTTTTGAAGAAACTGTTATTCCATCATTGGTAAAAATTATACCTTTAGTATTAGAAGCTCCACCATCAACACCTAGTATATATTTTTTATTTTTTTGTATCATTTTTTAAAATATTTATAGCTATAAACTAGGTTAAATAGATACAGGGCTACCGAAACAAATAATGTTAAAAATATATTTAATATACTGATAGCATCATTATGTATAATTTTTTGAATATTTTGTAAGATACCTGTTAATGGAATAATTGAAATAATCTCAATATACATAGCTGGGAAATGAGAGAGAGGTATAAATCCTCCTACACCAAAAGTCATAAATAAAAAAATTAAAATATTTATTAATATGCTTGTAGCATTTTTTTGCACAATCGAACCCATCATAGTACCTAAAGTAGACATTAAAATTATTACCGGTAAAACTTGGGAAATTAAAAGGATAATAGTGAAAATATTGAAAATGATATTATTTAACCATATTAAGAATAGTATTCCTATAAGCAATTGGCTAGTCCCTAGGATTATACCCGTTAATATATTAAATAATAATATATGCATGTTTGAGATTGGGCTCCTCATATAGACATCTAATTGTTTTGTTTCAAAACGTATTTTTTGGAATCTATGCATTGACTCATAAAAAGACAAATATCCTGAGCATACAAAAAGCAAACCTGATGAAGACCATATGAAAAATTTTATATCTAAAATAATTATTTTTGATAAAGGTATTAAAATAAACATATGAATCATTAAAGGAAATAGTATATATAGCAACACATTACTGAACATATCTCTTCTAATGGAAAAAAAATTACGTTTTAATAGCACTAATGTCGGATTCATTCTAATCCACCGTCTATTAAACCGATAAATAAATCGTTTAGTCTACAAAGACTTGTATCTAAATCTGCTAAGTCATGTTCTAAAGCTATCTTAAGCAAATTAAAGAATTGTTTTCTTTCTCTTGAATAAAATTCTAGTTCTAATCCAGATAATTTTGCCTTCACAATTCGTGGAAATTTAGAAATATCTGATAAAAATTTTTCGGATGGCTGCTTTGAAAATATTAATTTATATCTTGTTAAGCCATGAGTAGTTTCGATTAATCTTTCTAGTGTTCCATCCATTTTAATATTTCCATCATTTAAAATTGCAATTCTATCAGCATATCTCTCAGCTTCCCTAAAATTTTGTGTCGCAAAGATTATTGTATGATTTTCATGTAATTTATCTAAAACATTCCAAATAGATTTTCTACTATGAGGATCTAATGCAGTTGTTGGCTCATCTAATATAATTATTGATGGGTTATGTAATATTGTTCGAACAAATTGAATTCTTCGCTGAATTCCATAAGGCAAAAAATCTATTCTATGATTTAATAAATTCGAAAACTCCATTAATTCTGACCAATATAGAATTTCTTTCCTTGCTTCTTTAGATGTTAAACCATGTAGCTGACCATGTATAACTAAATTTTCATAAACTGAAATTTCATCATCCAAATCGATATATTGAGGCATATAACCAGTTAAACTTCTAGTTTCAAGACTTCTTGTTTCTACATCTTTTCCATCTAAATAAATTGAACCAGTATCTTTACTTATTAAGCCGACGAGCATTTTTAAGATTATAGATTTTCCAGAACCATTTTTACCAATTAGAACAAATGTAGAACCTTTCTCTACTCCAAATGATAGATCTGCAAGTAAATTATTATTTAAAAATGCTTTGCCAACTGATTTAAAAGTTATTGATGCTTCCATTCTATAAAATATATTGTTTAGTTTTTAAATTAATGAGCTTCAAGCCAATTATTTCCATAATTCCAATCTACTTTTATTGGCACAGATAATTTGATAGCATTTTCCATTTCATCTACAACAAGATTAGATATGATTTTTTTTTCTTCTTTAGGTACTTCAAAGAGTAACTCATCATGAATCTGCAATATCATCTTAGATTTTAAATTTTTCTTATTAATGATATTATTAATATTTATCATAGCTATTTTAATCATATCTGCTGCAGTCCCTTGTATAGGCATGTTTATAATTGCTCGGGATTCAGATGATACAACATTCTTGTTTTCAGACGCTAAATTTTTTGCATTTCTTTTCCTTCCCATAATAGTAGAAACATAACCATCTTTTTTTGCCTTACTAATTGTTTCATCCATATATAATTTTATACCTGGATAAGTAAGAAAATAGTTTTCAATTAATTCTTTTGCTTTTGGCATTGATATTCCTAATTCTTTCGAAATCCTAAATGGACCTGCTCCATACATGATTCCAAAATTTACAACTTTTGCTGATCTTCTTTGTTCCGGTGTTACTTCTGATTCATTAATATCATATATAAGAGATGCTGTTTGTTTATGAACGTCCTTATCTTCAGTAAATGCTCTAATTAGTTCAGGTTCATTTGAAAAATGTGCCATAATTCTTAGTTCAATTTGTGAATAATCTGCAGAAAGTATTAATTTTTGTTTATTTTTTGGTATAAAGGCTTTTCTTATTTCTTTACCTTTATCTGTTCTAATAGGTATATTTTGAAAGTTTGGTGATGCACTTGACAACCTACCTGTAGATGTTACTGTTTGATTTAGCGTAGTATGAATTCTTTTAGTAACCTGATTAAGATAATTTGGGAATGCATCAATATAAGTTGATTTTAATTTTGATAAATGTCTATAGTTTAAAATTAATGTTGGTAATGGATGAAAATTTTGTAGTACTTCTAGGACTTCTACAGATGTACTTCTTTTTCGAATGTTTTTTAGCTTCAATTTATCAAATAATATTACGGCCAGTTGCTTAGGAGAATTTAAATTAAATTTCTCCTCACATATATTAAATATTTCAGATGATATCCTTTTTATTTTTTTTTCGTATTCATGTGAAAGATTTTTTAAATATTCCATATCTAGATAAATACCTGTATTTTCAATTTGAGCTAATACCATTAATAACGGCATTTCGATTTTTTCAAAAATATTTTTTAAATTATTTTTTTCTAGTTCGTTTGAAAGCTTTGGAATTAATTGAAAAATTATATCACTTAGTTCACAAGAGAAGTTTGAAACATCTTTGTTTGATAAATCAAATAGTGACTTTTGTTTAAGCTTTTCACTATAAAAATTATCATAATATATCATTTTATAATTCAAGTAATCCAATGAGAGTTTGTCTAGTTTAGAAACACTAGATGCGGGCCTAATTAAATATTCAGCTATTTTTGTGTCAAAATAAATATTAGATATAAATATGCCATTTTTTATCAAAATCAAACAATCAGCTTTTAGATTATGTCCACAAAATCTAATTTGATTGTTTTGAAATATTGGCCTTAAGGAATTTAATGCCTTCTTAAAAGTTATATCATCTTTATTGTTATTTTGCTGATCAAAGGGGATATAATAGGCTTGATTTGGATTTATAGATAAAGAGATGCCTAAAATACATTCTTCATTATTTGCTTGAACATATGATTGAAAATTAATTGCTATTAAATTACTTTTATTTAGTTTTTTGCATAAATTATTTAAATCTTTAATCTTATTGATTATTACATATTCCTTTTGAATTTTTATAATTTTATCTTTGGTGGTAGAAAATGATTTTTTTACTAGTTCTATTAAAGAATGAAATTCTAAATCATATAGATTATCTAGCATTTCTTCTATACGAAACTCAGTCCTTGCCATTGCTTCAAAATTGTATTCAATAGGTACATTACAATCAATTGTAACTAACTCTTTTGAAATATAAATATTTTTTCTACCATTCGAGAGGCCTTCTCTAGCACGTTTATTTTTAACTAATTCATAGTTTTTGATAATATTTTCTAATGTTCCATATTCTTTTATTAATTGCTTCGCTGTCTTGGGGCCTACACCATCAATTCCAGGGATGTTATCAGATGTATCGCCAACCAAAGCAAGAAAATCAACCATATTTTGGGGATGGACTCCCCATCTATCTTCAACTTTTTTTTCATTATAAATAGTTGTTTTTTTGAATCTATTTCCAGGGCTATATACATTTGTTTGGTCAGTCACAAGCTGCATCATATCTTTATCGCTTGTAACTAAGTATGTTTTTAAATTGTATTTCTTTGCATTCTTTGAAATAGTTCCCATAATATCATCTGCTTCAAATCCTGACTGTTTTAATACTGGAATATTTGCAGAATCTAATATTTTTCTTATTGGCTTTAATTGCTCTATTAATTCAATCGGCATTTCTGTCCTATTAGCCTTATAATCTGGATATAGTTTGTGTCTAAACGTTGGTTCTTTAGAATCTAATACCACTGCGAAATATTCAGGTGATTCATTTTTCAATAAATTTAATATTGATTTCATAAACCCAAAAATAGCTGATGTATGACGTCCATCTTTAGTTAATAATGGATTATTTATCATTGCAAAATGTGCCCTATATATCAAGGCCATTCCATCTACAAGATATAAGTTTTTTCTCGATATACTCATCAATATAATTTAAATAATATTTTTATTACTTTGATCTAATATAGTACCCCTGACAGGAATCGAACCTGTATCAAAGGAACCGGAATCCTTTATTCTATCCATTGAACTACAGGGGTGCGTAAATAGTACAATTATCAAGCTTGGCTTGCTGCCAATACAGTATTATGCAAAAGCATTGTTATTGTCATAACACCAACACCACCAGGAACAGGAGTAATAGTGTTTGCAATTCCAATCGCTGAATCAAAATCGACATCTCCACATAAATGATACCCTCGTTCAGAATTATCAGCTACTCTATTGATACCTACATCAATAATATCTGCGCCCTTTTTTATCATGTCTTTTGTAATTATATTAGGAACACCAACCGCTGCAATTATAACATCTGCTTGCTTAACATGATAGGATAATTTTTTTGTTCTTGAGTGACACATAGTAACAGTCCCATTTCCATAATTCATTTTTTGAATCAACATAGAAAATATTGGTTTTCCTACTATATCACTTCTTCCAATAACGACTACATGGCGCCCTTCAACCTTAATTTTATAAAACTTCATCATCTCTATTATACCTAAAGGAGTACAAGGGACGAATAAAGGTATTCCAATAGAAAGTTTACCAACATTTTCAGGGTGAAAACCATCAACATCTTTTTCTGGATTAATCATTTGAATTATACGCTTTGTATTTAAATGTGATGGTAAAGGCAACTGCACTAAAATGCCATGAAATTTTTGATCCACATTTAACTTACTAATTATTTTTTCAACTTCTTTTTGCCTTGTAGTAGAATCTAATTTAAAAACTTTAGAATAGCATTTCATTCTTTCAAATGCTCGTTGCTTATTCTTAACATAAACTTTAGATGCGGCATCATCTCCTACAATTATTACAGCAAGTCCTGGAGTTATACCCTTTAAAAACAGCTGATTTATTTTAAAATCAATTTCTGACTTTATATGTTTAGCGACTGGCTTACCAAATAATTTTTTTGTTTCCATAATTTATTTACTATCTTCATCAAGATTAGCTGCTTCAATTCTCCCATCAACAAACTTCTTCATTTCAAGTGTTTTTGATTCTATTTTTTCTACAAATTTTTTCTTATTTCTAATATTTGAAAATAATTCATCTGTAATATTCATTGCAGCTAAAACTGCAATTCTTAATTGCTGAGAATCATCTATACCAGATTTTCTTATTTCTTCCATATTATCAGTAACATATTGAGCTACTTTCTCAATATACTTTTGACCTGCTGGTGATTTAATAACATAATCCTGGCCAAAAACATTTACTTTAATTATTTTAGGTTTAGATGCCATGATTTACTCCTATCTTTGTTTAGCATTATATTTGCTTTTCAAACTATCTAAAATTTTACTCATATGATTATCAACTTCTATATCAGTTAAAGTAATACTATCTGATTGAAATTTAATTGAAAATGCTAAACTTTTATAATTTTCACCTACATTTTTAGAATAATATACATCAAAAAGTAATACATCAATAAGATTCTGTCCGCCATTATTTCTAATTGTTGATAATAGGTCTTCTGCCTGTATATCATTTGCAACTTGAATTGCAATATCTCTTGATATACTAGGATATATTGTCGGTTGCTTATATAAGTTCTTTATTGAACCATACATTTCTCTTATTTTATTTAAAGAAATGTAGCAAACACAAGGGGATGAATTAAGTTTAAAATCTTGTACTATCTTTTTATTGGGAACACCTAATACACCAACATCTCTTTTATTAATATATATTGATAATGCTTTACTAAATCCCACCTTTTCTTGCATTTCAAATGAAATAGTTTTAATACCAATACGATTTAAAATATTTACAATATCTCCTTTAAATTTAAAAATATCTCTATCTTCAAATTTTCTCCAATGCATTTGACTTATCTCACCATACCAAAGGATGCCTAATTCAAATGTTTCGATAGAGCCTTGTTTTTTATTATTTGGATTGGTATGTACTGCTCCAATTTCAAAAATATTAAATACTTTTTCTTGTCTTTTTTCATTATATGATGCACCTAATAATAATCCTGGAATAATTGAGTTTCTTAGATATTGCATTTCTTTACTCAAAGGATTATTTACTTCAATAGGCTCTAAATTTGAAAAATGCTTAGTAAATTTATAATGTACTAAACTATTAGAGTAGTGTTCATGAAAACCATTTGAACACAAATGTTCACGAATAATCATATCTGAAATATATTTATCATTAATTAAAGACTTGTATTGTGCAGAAAATTTATTAGAAGATGGAATTTTATTATATCCAACTACACGAGCAACCTCTTCAAATAAATCAACTTGCCTTGATATATCATTTCGAAATGAAGGCACTTCACAAATTAATTTTCCAGCTTGTTCTTTAAATTCAATAAATAGAGAACTAAAAATATTTTTGATTTCATTCAAACTTAAATTTGTTCCTAAAAAATCATTACATTCATTTATATCAAAAGATATCTTTCTTAAAACACTACGAAGCAAGAACCCATTGGAATCAAATCCATCAAAGTCATTATCATAAATATCAAAGATTTTAGAAGAGATTTCTCCACCAGCAACATTTTGTATTAAAAGTGCTAATTTATTTAGTGCTGGAATTAGCATATTAATATCAGTATCTCTTTCAAATCTCCTAGATGCCTCCGTTGATATACCAAGAGTTTTAGACGACTTACGAATATTTAATGGATCAAAATATGCACTCTCAATTAATATGTTTTTTGTTTTCTTATCTACTCCCGAATTATTTCCACCAATAATTCCTGCTATTGCAATAGGAATATTTCCATCGCATATTAATAAATTATTAGAATTCAATTTTTCATTAGAATCTTCTAATGTCAAAATAGTTTCACTACTTTTTGCTAATCTTACATTAATATTTTTGCTCTTGATTTTATCAAGATCAAAAGTATGCATTGGATGACCTAAATCCATCAATATATAATTTGCTGCATCTACAACATTATTTATACTTTTTTGACCAATTGATTCTATACTTCTTTTTAACCAATCTGGAGAATCATTAACAGTAATATTTCTAATTATACATGCAACATATCTCTTGCATTTATCATTATCAATAGTAATAGTCAATGTTTCATTTTTTTCTTTTAACTTAGTATTCTTCTTATCATAAAGATTTATCTTTGTATTATTTTTTTCAATAATAGATAATTCCCTTGCTATGCCAATATGACTAAGACAATCGCCTCTATTTGGAGTAATATCAAAATCAAATACAGTATCTTCTTCTACTGATAAAGCTTCTTTTAATTGATCACCCTTATTAAACGTTGAATCTAATATCATGATTCCATTATGATTATCACTTAAACCTAATTCTTTTTCAGAACAAATCATCCCATTTGAAAGAACACCTCGAATTTTACTTTTCTTTATTTTAAATTCTCCAATTTTGCTACCTATCTTTGCTACGGGAACTAATATATTCTTAGTAACATTTGGAGCTCCGCATACAATAGTTAAAAGCTCACCATTAGATATATCTACTTCACACACTTTTAATCTATCTGCATCAGGATGCTTATAACAGTTAAGAACCTGTCCAATTACTATATTTGGATCTATTGAATTCAATTTTGTAGAGGTGCACTCTAATCCTAATTGCGTAAAAGCATCAACTAATTCATTATCACTCTTTTCAGATTTAATATATTTATTTAACCAATTTCTTGAGATTTTCATATTAAAATTGTTTTAAAAATTTTATGTCACCTTCGTAGAATTTTCTAATATCATCAATACCATATAGTAGCATTGCAATTCTTTCTATACCTAAACCAAAAGCATACCCAGACCATTTTTTATAATCATAATTAACAGATTTATAAACCTCCGGATCAACCATACCACAACCTAAAATTTCTAACCAACCTGTTTTTTTACAAATACTACATCCTTCACATTTACAGAATATACACGAAACATCCATTTCTGCACTTGGCTCTGTAAAAGGGAAATAACTGGGTCTAAATCTTGTTTTTACATTTTTTCCGAATAATGCACGTGCAAAATAATCTAGAGTCCCTTTTAATTCAGAAAATTTTACATTATTATCAATATACAGTCCTTCAATTTGATGAAATAAACAATAGCTACGTACACTTATATCTTCATTTCTATATACTCTACCAGGAGCAATAATTCGAATAGGAGGTTCATTTTCTTCCATAAAATGTATTTGTGTTGCTGAGGTATGAGTTCTTAATAGATATTTATTTGATGTATAAAATGTATCCTGCATATCCCTAGCTGGATGATGTTTAGGTATATTTAATGCTTCAAAATTATAAAAATCTGACTCAACTTCTGGCCCATAGGCTAAAGAAAAACCTATACGAATGAATATTTTTTTAATTTCTTCTGTTATTTGAGTGAGTGGATGAATACTACCAGAATATGAAGGATCACCAGGCAAAGTATAATCAAGCCTATCTTTAACAACTAAATCACTATTAAAATTAAATTTATCTAATTTTTCCGATATATAATTTTTTAGTGTATTTAGCCTTCCACCAATTACCGGACGTTCTTCTTTTGAAGCATTACCTAAAAGATTAAATAGCTTTGATACTAAACCCTTTCGACCTAGATACTTTGATTTAATTGAAATTAAATCATCTTGATTTAATGAGGATGATTTAATATCAGATTCAAATTCTGTTTTAACTACTTGAATCTTGTCAATAATTGACACTACAATTACTTTACAGAATTAATGATTTCAGCAAAGCCGTTTGTATCATTAACAGCAAGATATGCTAAAGTTTTTCTATTTAGTAAAATATTTTTTTTATTTAATGCAGCTATAAATTGAGAATAAGTTAAACCATGCTCTCTACAAGCAGCATTAATTCTAACAACCCACAGCCTTCTAAATGCTCTCTTTTTATTTCTACGATCTCTATATGCATATTGACCAGCTTTTTGAACTGCATCTTTGGCTGTTCTATAATTTGATTTTCGTGTACCAAAATATCCTTTAGCTTGTTTAACAATTTTTCGATGTCTTCTATGTCTTGGTACTGTACTATTTGCTCTTGGCATGATCCACTCCTTAATTATTGAATCATTTTTTTGGTTCTATTTGTCATTGCTTTACTCATAGTGGTATCTTTACGTAAACGCCTCTTTCTCTTTGCACTTTTCTTTGTTGAAAGGTGCCTATTTCCACATTTATTATACGTTATCTTACCTGTTCCAGTTTTTTTAAATCGCTTTGCAGCACTTTTCTTTGTCTTCATTTTTGGCATAATAACCTCATCCTATTTAGGACTTAAAATAATAGACATACGCCTACCTTCTAAGTCTGCTTTTTTATCAATTTCACCTATATCTTCAAGAATCTGAACAACTCTATTTAATAAATCAACACCAGATTGCTGTCTTGCCATTTCTCTTCCTCTGAACATTACTGTTACCTTTAATTTTGCTCCTGATTCTAAAAATTTATAACCTCTCTTTACTTTAGTTAACAAATCATGATCATCGGTATTGGGTCTCAACCTAATTTCTTTTAGTTGTATAACATGCTGTTTCTTTTTATTTATTTTTTTCTGTTTTTGCTTTTCATATCTAAGCTTACCATAATCTAGAATCTTACATACTGGCGGATCAGAGTCACCAGATATTTCTACAAGATCTAGCATTGCATCTTTTGCTTTTAATATTGCTTGCTCAATACTAACAATACCTAAAGATTGACTGTTTTGATCTATCAGCCTTACTCTCGATGCAGAGATTTCATCATTTATATTTGTTTTATCTTTTTTATTTTTAATTATTTAGTTACTCCCTTTTATTTCAATTTCAGTATTTAAATTTAATATTAATTGATCTAGTTTAATAAGTCCTAAATCTCCTTTAAGCCTTCTTCGAACAGAAACTACGTTTTTTGATGCCTCATTCTCACCTATTATAAGCATTATTGGAACCTTTTTTAGTTCAGCATCTCTAATTTTTGCTCCAATTTTTTCATTTCTATTATCTAAGTCAACCCTGAATTTACTCATAAAAAGCTTGTTTTTTATTTTAAGAGCATAATCATTGTACTTTTCTGAAATAGGTAATATAATAATTTGTTTAGGTGATAACCATAAAGGAAAGTCACCACCATAATGTTCTATTAAAAATCCAATAAATCTTTCATGGGTACTTAAAGGAGCTCTATGTATACAGATAGGCGTTTTTTCTTCATTATTCTTATCAATATATTTCAATTTAAATTTTTTGGGTATTGCAAAGTCTACTTGATTAGTTGACAACGTAAATTCTCTTCCAATTGCACTCCAAACTTGAACATCAATTTTGGGTCCATAAAATGCAGCCTCACCTGGTATTTCAATAAAATCAATTTTCCCTTCATTTAAAGTTGTTCTTACTGCTTCTTCTGTTTCAATCCAAAGGTCAGGTTCATTTACATATTTTTTACCTAATTCTTCTGGATCATGCAAACTTAGTCTCATTTGATATTTTTCAATTTTAAAGATTTTAAAATACTTTAAGTACATTTTACAAACTTCTAAAAATTCTTTCTTGAATTGATCTTTAGTGCAATAAATATGCGCATCATTCATTTGCATTGATCTAACACGCATCAATCCAAACAACTGACCTGACTTTTCATATCTATAACATGTGCCATACTCTGCTAATCTCACAGGCATATCTCTGTAGCTACGTTGAATTGCAGAAAATATCTTATGGTGGTGAGGACAATTCATTGGTTTCACATAGTATGAAACTCCATCAATATCCATTGAGGGATACATACTATCACTATAATGTTGTAAATGACCAGACTTTTCATATAATTGTCCTTTAGTTAAGTGAGGAGTTCGTACTCTTTGATAATGAGCTTCATCCTCAACTTCTTTAGCTAGCTTTTCTAACTCGTCTATTATTATTGTACCATTAGGAAGCCACAATGGTAGCCCAGGACCAATTTCATCATCGAATGTAAAAATTTCTAACTCTTTACCTATCTTACGATGATCTCGTTTTTTTGCTTCTTCTAATCTAAAAAGAAAACTTTTTAAATCTTCTTTAGAAAACCATGCAGTACCATATACTCTTTGAAGCATCTTATTATTTTCATCACCCCTCCAATATGCACCTGCAATTGAAAGCAATTTAAAATATTTAATTTTTTTCGTGGATGGTACATGTGGCCCCCTACACAAATCAACAAAATCGCCCTGTTTATAAGCACTAACTTCATCTGCATCTTCAATTTCTGAAATTATTTCTAATTTATAATTTTCATTACGTTTTTTAAATGTCTCAATAGCTTCTTTTTTAGATAATTCTAATCTATTAATTGTTAAATTAGATTTAGCTATTTCTTTCATTTTATTCTCAATTTTTATTAATACATCATCATTAATTTTTATATCAATATCAAAATCATAATAAAATTTATCTTCTAGAGCTGGACCAATAGCAATTTTAGCTGATGGATATAATTCTTTAACTGCCTGTGCCATTAAATGTGCTGTACTATGTAAGAGTATATGTTGAGCTTTTTCACTGCTTTTTGTAATTATTTCTATTTCGGCGTTTTCCATTATTTGATGGTTTAAATCAACCTCATTATTATTTAGGACCCCAGCAATCGAAGCTCTATATAAACCATCACCAATAGATTTAGCTACTTCACCTATAGTGATACCTTTTTCTACATTCCTTACAGAATTATCTGGTAATTTTATTTGAATCTGTTCCATAATCTCTGTGGGCGACACAAGAATTGAACTTGTGACCTCCACGATGTCAACGTGGCACTCTAACCATCTGAGCTAGCCGCCCAATATCTATTTTCCTTTTTAATAATAGGGGCAAAATTTACAATAATCTATATATATATAATATTATTAATTGTCTAATGTAATCATTGTTTACTAATCGTACTATCTTTTGGAGTTAGAATATCATAATATTGGTTTAAATCTAATAATACTTTAGATGCATTAATATAAACATTATCTTCGTACAGACTGACTTTTATTCTTTCTTTTTCTCCAGATACAACTCTAGATAACTCTCTTAATAATCCATTCTTTATCCAGCGTAAATTTTCTTTTTTATAATACTGTTTCTTTCTTTCTTTCTTATAATATTTATCTAATCGATTTGTTAGTCTATTATATGATTTCAAACCGTCTGTACTTTCTAAAGCTTCTTTTAAACGCTTCAGATTGATCTCTCCATCTAATTTATACTTTATTTCATATTCTTTTAAGAAATCATTAAAATCATCAATGATTTTATCAGTAATTATTACAGGAGTTTTAATATTATTTAAGGGTGAATAAGTAGCCGCAAAGGTTAGAAATGCTCCAGAATTCCAGATGCCTTGAACATATTTAGGCAAGATTTCGTTCTTTACTACTATATCAGGGTTAATACCACCCCCTCCCTTCACCGCTCTTCCAAGACGAGTAAAATAAATTGAATCCTGTTCATTATATTTACTACTTAAAATATTTTTTTTAAAATAATCTTCTTTTTGTATTAATCTACCCGATGGAGTAAAATATTTTGCTGTTGTTATTTTAATTGTTGAACTATCATTAATATTATACATACTTTGCACTAATCCTTTACCAAAAGACTTTTCACCTACTATAATAGCCCTATCTAAATCTTGCAAAGTTCCAGCAACAATCTCACTTGCTGATGCAGAACTTTTATTAATCAATATCGCAATTGGTATATCTGAGGCTACTATCGGTCTTCTACGTGAATTCATTTTTCTATTAGATTGTTTAATTCTACCTTTTGTATTTAATAAATTAACCCCTCTTTCAGTTAATAGATCCAACATACTTATTGCATTACTTAACAAACCTCCTGAATTTCCCCTTAAATCAATTATTATCCCATTTAGCCTATCTTCTTGATTAATAATTTCTGATAAGGCTTTTTGAAAATCTTTACCCGTATTCTTTGAAAACTTTGTTACTCTAATATAACCAATACCACTTTTATCTATACCCCAGTATGGAACATGTTTAATAACTATATTGGCACGTTCTAAATTGAATGATATCCTTTTTTTCTCCGATGGCCTAAATATTGTTAATTTAACAGATGTACCCATTTCACCCTTAATAAGTTTTGATGCCTCTTTTATTGTCATTTTACTAGTTTTAATGGAATCAATCATTAATATTTGATCTCCAGCATGTATACCTTCTGAATAAGCAGGACTATCCTCAAAAGGAGCCAAAATAGTTAAAGTATCTCTTCTTAAACCAATCTGAATTCCAACCCCCCCATATTTTCCAGTTCTAAGCATATCAAGACGTTCTTTATTACTACCACTAAGAAAGACTGTATATGGATCTAAATGCTTTAGCATTCCATTTATGCCTGCCTTAATTACCTCAGATTCATTGATTGAATCTACATATGATGATTCCAATCTAAAAAAAGCATCTTCAAACATTTCTAAGTATTCCTGAGTATTTTCTGAATTATCAAATTTAGATTGATTAATTTTAGTTTTCTTTACATTTTGAGCAAAAATGGGGATGCAAACTAATGCAATATATATAATTATTTTATTCATTATTCTCCATTATTCGATATCTATCAATAACTATTTTCCATATATCATCAAATATTTCAATTTTAGATCTATTGCCATCAATAATAAAATATCGTTTTTTATTTTCTTTTGATAATTGATAATAACCTTCCCGTATTTTTTTATAAAATTCTATCCCCGTTGACTCCATTCTATCATGAGAATGATCATTTAATCTCTCAAATATAGTTTCTTCATCTATATCAATTATAAATGTAAGACTTGGTTTTATATCTTGGGTAGCAAAATTATTTAAAATCTTTAACAAATTAATACTTAATCCTCTTCCATACCCTTGATAGGCTAAAGTACTATCAGTAAAACGATCACATAATACAAATTTTTTCATAGCCAATGCTGGTAAAATTTCTTTTTCTACAAGCTGAGCTCGCGCAGCAAGGAATAGAAAACTTTCTGATATATTTGATAATTCTATATTATTCTTATCAAGAAGTATTTCTCTTATTGACTCAGATAATTTATTACTTCCAGGATCACGCAATGAGATAAACGGAATATTTAACTTTAATAGTTTCTTATTTAGAAATTCCATTTGCGTTGATTTACCTGAGCCATCAACACCTTCAAAAGTAATAAACCTATTCTTCATTAATATTATACTTATAATCTTTTTTTGCAACTAATATCACATATTCTCCTTTTGGTTTTGATTTAGAAAAATGATTTATTGCATCATCAATATTACCAGTATATTTTTCTTCAAATATTTTTGTCATTTCCTTACAAATAGAAACAATTCTTTTACCTAAATTTGTATTAATATCATTTAATGTTTTAACTAAACGATGTGGCGATTCAAATATAACTAATGTAACAGGTAGTGATTCTAAAAATTTAAATTTAGTTT
>CAYFHL010000008.1:19751-25170 GCA_964342955.1 uncultured bacterium | reverse complement strand
TCTGTAAGTTTATTATTATATGAGTTAGACCATACCGTTTTATCTTCTATAATATTAATTAGTTTTGCATTAACTCTCAAATTCTCACCTATAATTCGTACAGATCCCTCAACAATATAATCTGCATTTAACTCATTAGCTATCTGATTAATTGGGACAGGGTTATCTTTATATACTGCGACATCTGTTCTAGGCTTTATCTTAATATTTTGGATTCTAGATAGCCTGTTAATTAATTCTTCAGTTAAGCCATCTGCAAAATAACTATTTTCTTCAGTGCTCATATTTTCCATATATAAAACAGCTATTGCAGCATCATAATCACGATCTTCACCTATTCCAATTGAAAGGAAAGGATAAATAAACCAAAAAAGGCCACCTATAACTGTTAAAATAAAACCAGTTAGTGGAAATAGAATTTTTTTAATACTTAAATTTTTAATAAAACTTCTATTTGTATCTGAAGATAAGCCTTTATTCGGATACATGTTGTAAGTCCAAGAAAAGAAAAAAGTAATTGGGAAACCAATAATTACTAATATGATAATAAAGGTAACAGTCCAATCAGGCAAATATAAACGGGGAAAAACAATATCAGAAACTTGAACTACAATCAACGCTGCAGCTGCATAAACTCCCATTGCTCTGAAAACATTGCGTCTTTTTAATTCATCAATTAATTTCATAGTATTCTATTGTTGAGTTGGAATTTATATATCATCTTCTTTAATAATTATTTTAGTACTATTAATTTTTGAATTATAACTTTTTGACCCGATTGTAAACGAGTAAAATATAAACCACTCGAATGGTTCCCCGCATTCCAATTAATTTCATGATATCCTGAATGTAAATAATGATTAATTAGATTGGTTACTATTCGTCCATTTATATCATATATCTCTAAATTAACATATGATGCCTGTGGCAATCCAAATTTTATTGTTGTCACCGGATTCAAAGGATTAGGATAAGCTGGAAACAACATTAATTTTTCAGGTAAAGCAGCATTTGTTAAATTAAGTACACCAACAATAAATGATTGATATTCTCCATCACCAGCTATTGTAATTAATGAATCTGTATCATAAGCTAAAACTTGCCAATAATATGATTGATTCATCTCTAATTGCATATTATAAGTCGTATCTGAGAAAACTAATACATTGGTTGTATCCATATTAGTTCCTCCAATAGATAACAGATAATTTATAGAATCATTAGGATCATTATCATCTGTAGATTCCCAAATAAATTGTACATTGGAAGAATCTAATTGTGATTCAGAAATTGGTGCTATTAAATTGAAAGGATTAGGAGCTTCAGCAAATTCATTTACTATAAAATTTTGTGTTTCAGAAATTTGATATAAACTATCTAAGTCTACGGCTGAGACTTGCCAATAGTATGGCATATTATCCAGTAATGTCAAGCTAACTTGGTTTTCTTCAATATTTAATTCTTCATAAGCGATTTCACTTAACTCATTATTAAAACCAATTAATAAATTATAGTGAATAATTTCTAGCGGATCATTATCTTGAGCAGCCTCCCATTGGAAATTAATAGTAGTTGGTAAATTATTTGCATTAATTTCAGGGAAAACTAACTCAAATTCAAGAGGAGATTCTGCAAATTCATCTGTATAAAAAATAAATTGATCTGAGTTTGTAATTAATCCATATGTATCAATTGCATTAACAAACCACTGATATTCAGTATTATCTATTAATGGAAACGCCAGATAAAAATAATTCGAATCAACCTCAGAACTATAATCAATAACATCATTCCTTCCAATTGAAATCTCATAATAAATACTATCATCAATATCAATATCAGAAGAGTTTTCCCAGCTAAACTCAGGCGTTAAAGTTGAAATAATGGCATTATCTTCAGGCAATAACAAATTAAAATCAGCTGGTGCAGCATTAAATACTTGCACAAAATCTTCTTTTATTTCTGTAAACTCTCCCTCGATTGTTGTGATAGTAAGAGACACTGTATAAGAGCCGATTTCATAGTATGTATGTGAGGGGAACTGGTCTGTGCTCGTTTCTCCATCACCAAAATCCCAAAACCAACTTTCAATAGAATAAGTTCCTAAAATTGTACCATCGACAAATACAACCATTAAAGGAGATTCTCCTTCATTATTTATAGCTGAAAAATCTACTTGAGGAGATACTGGATTAACTTGTATGTATTCTCCTTTTATTTGAGTTGCTGTTTCTGTTGGAGTTTCAACGGTTAACTCAACTGTATATGTACCAGGCATCTGATAAATATGGTTTGGATTAATATCATTGCTTATTGAACCATCACCAAAATCCCATGAATATACAATCCCATCATCAATCCATAAATCGATCATGAAATTATATGCCCAGCCACTATCATAGTATAAATCATATGGATTACTAAAGGGATTATAAATATCATCTATAATAAAATTCGTACCAGGATTATCTATGGGTCCATTATCAAGCTGTATACTTGGATATGCATAACCAGTATTTGAATTAACTGATAAAGGTTGAATAAAAATTCCGACTTTTGATGTATTAACTTGAATACCACCAATATCTATGTTGTCCTCCCATACACCCCAATCATTAGAATTACTTGCATCTAAATTTTCAATTACTTGAATAGTGGTTTCGTTTTCCCAATCGATGATATGAATATTATAAATCATATCGCTGTCAAAGTCACCCCAGCTATAGTGCCTAAAGTCAATTGACTCTAATGTTGGTAGATAAAAATTATTTAAATCAAAAACGACGCCATATCCAGAATTAGTATTTGAATAAAACCCTGCCCAAGAATTATTGTTGTGATATGAAATTTCATGCAATGTTCGTGTATTTCTTTCTGAATCATCAATTTGTTGATGATTATATGATTTAGATCCTCCTTTATTTCCACTCAATAATTTTTGGTTAACTTGTGAATTTATTTTACTTGATTTATGATTATTAAATTTAATAAGCTTATTTTTTACACTTTGATAAGTAGAAGGATCATCATTTAAAACCTGGTGTACAATCGTCCCATTGTTAAATTCTACTGAAAGAGGTGCATCTCCAATCAAAGGTTCCGCAGAAAAATCAACTTCTGGATATCCTTGCATTACAGCAATAATAAATTCTTCTTTTACTTCTGTTATACTATTTCCATTACTATCCTCTACAATTAAAGTAACTGTATACTCTCCCATATTGGTATATATGTGTGATGGATTACGTTCGCTACTTGTGTTTCCATCACCAAAATCCCAATACCAACTCATTAAAGGGTAGCCACCAACTTGAGTTAGATCTGTGAAATTTATTTGTAATGGTACATAACCAAAATTTGAAGAAGCAGAAAAATCAACAACAGGATTGCCTATATTCACTGTATTCATATTAATATCAATATTATAGTTTTCAACAAAATTATTGATTAAATATATGGAACCATTTTTTACTGCACCCATTTCTAATTCAATAGCATTAAACAATATATTCATTTCTAAAGAATCTCCAGGCTCAATACTTCCAGAGATTGGAGAAATACTAAACCATGATGGTTGTTGTTCTATAACAATAGTACCATTGAGTTCATGTGGTTCACTACCATATTGGTCTCCTTCTAACAACCAATTAAGATTCAAGTCTCCTTGAAAAAAGGAAGAAACTGAAATGTTCACGGTAGCCGTAGCCGTGCCTTGCATCCACACGACTCCCCAACCATCAGAATCAACTCCATACCATGAAATAGTTGCGCCACTTCCTGAGCCTGAAATATATTCCATTGGTCCACCTGCACCTCCAATAAAATCACTAACTGAATTTACTGTCACACCATCTGGGAATGATAGCTGTGCCCCCTGCAACCACTCATCATCATAGCTATTATTAAATATGGTTAGTTCCATATCAAAAGTCGATCCTGGTTCATAGTCTTGAATGTTTGTTATAAATGTAGAGCCACTAATGTCTCTTGACAAATCTTCATCTAAGTTAACTTGTGCATAAAAATCATAATCAATCGTTCCATGATTATATATTTTGATTGTTTCTTCGGTTTGATCATCAGGAAATAAATTGACTGATAGACTATCTGTATTTGATGAAACTTGAGGCAGTCCAATGGTTATATAATTATTTATGATTAATGAGTCAATGAGCTCATTAGCATCAGTTAATGTCAGGCTTACATCATAAGCTCCATAATCATTATAAGTATGGGTCGGGTTTTGTTCAATGCTAGTTTGACCATCTCCAAAATTCCACAACCAAGAAACAATCGTTGTATCGCCTTCATTAGATAAATCTGAAAAATTTACTGTAAAAGGATAATCATTACTATATGTTGAATCTGAGGAAAAATAAGCTTTAGGACCCTCTATGCCAATTAACCAATCTGTTATTCTATATACCACATCAGCAACAATTTCACTTGAAGAAACAACTTGAGCAAAATCCCATGGCAGATAAACTAATCGATACATATTATTTTCTTTTTTAATGCCACCACAATACTCATAATTCGCATTGCCATTATCATCATATGAGTAAATACATACTGCGGTTTCAGCCGTTGGCTCTATAACATCAGGAGTGTTTTCACCACTAATTCTAAAATTAATAGATAACCCCTGAGAAATAGGTTCAGAATCTAAGCCAGAAACGTCAGTAACACTAGTATACTCTTCAATAAAGCTGGTCGAAAAGTAATCTGTATATATTTCTTGATCACTTAATTCATTACTAATATCCATGCCCGAAATAAATAACTTACCACCTCCATCAAGATAGTTTTTTATATTTTCACGATCATATACTGTTAACGATCCATTACCTATATTTGCACAATTCCATAAAACTACTGGATACTCATTAAGAATATCAAGTGATGGACCATTCCCCCAATAGGTGGAATAAAAATCATATGCGGTATTACTATGTATGAGCGCATTTTCAATATATTGATGAAAATTCCATCCCCCTACCCAATGATAAGAATTATCATCATCAATATATAATACGGGATTTTGCAAATCATTAGGGATTGCAAATACTTCATTTGAATATGGGCTTTCAGAGCCATCACTATAAAGACTCGTTACAACATAATAATATGTTGTTCCGTTTATTACATCTGAATCTAAATAATGATTCCCCGCATAATAATCAACACCTATAGATTCTTCAATCAAGGTGTAGGGTCCTGATGGTACTTCAGATCTGTACAAATTATAAAATTGTAAATCCCTATTTCTATTCTGCCCGCTCATCATTATTCTTTCATGATGATTTCTTGGTGAAAAATCTGAATCTGGAATTTTAGGTTCATCGGGTCTTAACCACGATAAATAAACTTCATTATTACGATCACTTTGAGCATGAAGGCTATGGGGTGTAGCACTATT
>CAYFHL010000008.1:0-19651 GCA_964342955.1 uncultured bacterium | reverse complement strand
GCATATATTCCCTGTTGCAATAACCCTTGATCACTACCGTACACCCTAATTTCAAAAGGAGATGTTGGATTTCCAAAAAAATTAACTATATATACTTTAGCTCCTGTAATTTGTGCAAAGGGCTCTCCAGATGTAAATCGCACTGCATAACCTTCATCCGGTGCCCACCATCCACCAACTTCAGCACTTCCATCATCCCATGCTTGATCTTGAACTCCTGAAATACTGCCTCTCATCCCAGATACAACTTGAGATGGGTCGCTTTCTGTATTGGGATCGATAAAAATAGAGGTGATATAATAAAAATAAAAATTACCAGGATCAGTCATTTCATCCTCATAAAAGAGATCGGTTATATTTTCTGATAGAAGAGTGTATGGCCCTTCTTCATCAATAGCTCTATATACATTATATCCTATGAGTTCTCTTTCTCTATCATTTTGAATCAATTCAGCATAAGCGCTACCATTTTCATTTTCAATGATATTCACATTCTCATTTCTATATGCAGATTCAGATGGTGCCGTCCAATCCAAACGAATATAGTCACTCAATCCATTTGATGCTGTAAGATTATTAGGTGGCAGAGTTGGACCTTCAATTTCAAATGTAATATATTCTTCAGAATTGACTAACCAACTAATCATAAGCTCTTCACCTTCAGAACCTGAAATAATATTAAAAGGTTCATTAGTTTCAGATCCAATTATAGCTTGTCCACGCCATACACCACTTGAGGAATCTGTCTCCATTAGTGCAATATTAATACCTGTAAGATCCGATGTGGACGTTTTAAGGTTGACACCTGTAATCGTTTTTGCATAAATATAGGTCGGGTCAGACGTAATTTGAATGTAGAGTGTATCTTCTTCAGATACCCAGCCAGGTGCTTCGTTTTCATATAACGCATCTGAAAATAACTGTAGACTATTTATTGTAGATGGTTGTCCAGGGAGTGTTGGAGAAGGAGCTTCTAACCAATTAGAATAATTAATCAAGCCAAATGATCCATTATCAAAATAATCCTCAAAAATATCAAGATCTTGCGGATTGTTCTCTGGGTTCTCACCAATAATTTGTGTTACGGCTTCACCCCAATAATTACTTTGAGCAGAGAATGTATAAGGAGTATGATTCTTAATAGCCTCATTTTCATTATTATAAATCGTTGACATAGAAATTGATCTACTAAATGAAGAATAATCACCATTGAGGGAAATGATCCCATATCTATTATCCGTAATCAAGCAATTTGATATATCAACATTAGCATAATTACCCGCAATATAAATCCCATAGTTGTGATCATCTGAAATAATACAATTTGAAATCACAGAATGATTACCTGATACAAAAAGTGAATTCACATTACCTATAAAAAATGAATTGGTCAAGGTATTGGTGATTCCATCATTAGCATTAGAGTCACTACCCAATATGATTCCATGACTCAAATTATTTTTAAACACGCATGAATCTACCTCTACTTGAGCATTATCCTCTAAATGTAAACCATCATTACAATTTTCAAATTTTGAATTTCGAATATTAGCAATTGCGGACCCAACTCTTAAGCATGTAGGACTTCCATTTGAAAAATGAGCATAATTAATATCTAGTGTTGAATTATTACTTTGAGCCCATATTTCTTGATAATTACTTTCCGCGGTTATAATAACAGGCTGTGATGCCGTTCCTAAAATAAAAAGATTTGAACTATTCTTAATATAAAAATGATAATTATCTAAAAAAATGACTTCAACACCAGCTTCTATAGTTAAAGTATCGCTATTTAATTCAATATGATTATTGATAAGATAAGGGCTCCCAGCTAGATCCCATACTCCCTGAACATAGTCTTGGTTGATCATCGTACCGCCATAAGGTATCGAAATGATGTAATCTTCTTCATTACCCCAGTCATTGTTTGGATCTGTATAAGTTATATTGATCCAATCACCTGATTGAACTTGTATAATACTATCCATCATAGAGCTATTATTATCTTCTATAGCAACTACTCCTCTATATACGCCTGAACCTAGATTAGTTTCAGATAAAATAATGTGTTCTGCTTGATTTTCTGTATCACTTGAAATTTGAACGAATAAATCATCTATAGAAGGATTATCTGCATTAACAACTTGTAAATATAAACTATCTCCTATTTGTATATGTTCTGTTGATTCCCAATCAAAATTATTTATACTTAATAATGCATTAGCAGATCCATTTGGATCGGGTGTTCCGATTGCAATATTATACGATCCCAATTCACCCAATGAGTTTTCAGCCCTAACTGCAAAATAGTAAACCTGCCCTGGATCTAAATCAGCAATAAAAAAGGACTCATTCGTTCCTGGACTTTGTGGTACCGGTGGACTATCAACTTCAATCATTGTATACCAATCGGGGGTTATCCCATAACGTATTTGATAGGCTGTTGCGTCAGCCGTGCCAGTAGTGTCTCCTGCAGGTGCGGTCCAATTTAATTCAACTTCATTAAACGACCATGCATCACCTCCTGGCATAACCACAAGATCATCAATGCCCGATTCACTGTATAGATTAAGGGATGACGGAACATGAATTATAGGTGATAGTGAATCATTGCTTGCTATTTTAATACTACCTATATATTTTGATGATGTAGATAATCCAGATATATTTGCAATGATTGTAATATCTGTATTTTCATTTGATTCCAGATTAAATGTAGTTGAATCTATCGATAGCCAACTACTATCACCAATGGTAGATAATATAATATTATCAATACCCCAACTTTCATTATTTACAGATTCATTTGGATATCCTCTAAACTCAATTTCTGCATCTGATAAATTATGGGGAGTTAATACTATAAAATGAAATACTCCATCATCAGAATGTTGATCATTTAGATTAGCGCAATACTCTGGAACATAGATACCGCTAGTGCAACCTTGATATAGTGATGTAGATAATACTTCCACATCATCAACAAATAATCTAAAATATTCATAATCCCAAGTATCAAAAACGTATAAATCAAATTCAATATAGAGTGTATCATGAATAGGTAGATCATTAATGGTATAGTAAACACTTTCATTTCCAAATGGACCTAAAATTGAATTGTCA
Source organism: uncultured bacterium (assembly GCA_964342955.1). Lineage (GTDB taxonomy): Bacteria > Fidelibacterota > Marinisomatia > SCGC-AAA003-L08 > D37C17 > CAYFHL01. Next base: position 16,528 of record CAYFHL010000008.1, on the reverse strand, counting down.
TTATTTAGTAACTCTATATTGGAATCTGACCACGCTTCTGAATCAGAAAAATTTTCAAAATCATAAAACTCATGATAAGCATTAACTTGAATGCTCCCAGTTAAAGAATCTGTCCCTACATTGGAAATCGTAAGGGTTTGATTATATATTGTATCTGAAAATGTATATGTATTAAAATGAATTTCACTGGGACTAACTTGAATAGCAGGTTGAGCTTGCAGCAATACAATACTTGTTAAAATGAAAAATAAATAACTAGGCTTCATGGCCTTCTCCTTATTGGATTAAAGACTGAAATAATGATTATTTTTTTTTAGAATTCTTAACTAGAATTTATAAAAAAAAGTGACTAAAAATATAAATTTATTAGTTTACAATTTGACTTAGTTTAATAAATCGATAGCCTGCATTTTGTAATCTTGGTATTTCAGTTTTTAAAACACTCAGAGTTGCGGGCTTAACATGCCCAATACCAATAGCAACATCCATACTATGTGATAAGCTCACTAAGCTATCTAATTGGGAATGAATATGCGCTGAAGTTTCTGTATGATCTAAAAATACTTGTCGAAGTTGAGTCTGTACTCCATATCTCCTCATAGTAATAAAACCTCGGCTCTCAGGGTGTGTAAAACTATCTAAGAAAAATTTATCTAATTTCTTTAATACGCGCGCTAGATCCTTCATCAATTGTAAATTTTCTGTTGCTTTAGATCCTTGATGATTATTCATACCTAAAGCCATTGGAATTTCAGTAAATGCCATGCGGACCCTTTTTTCAATTTCATTTATATTTAGTTTTTCTGATATCGTAAACTCTGAATCGGTTTCATATGCCTGATCTGTTGATTCCATTGGCATATGGACAATAGTTTCAATATTTAAATTATCTGCAAGCTTTCCTAGTTCTTGCGCATAGGGTGTTCCAGGAATAATAGCAATTGTAATATTTTCATCTAAATCAAGGAATTCTTCTACTGTTTCATTAACAGCATAACCAAAATCATCAATCACTAAACATATTGTGCCTTTATAATCTTGATTGGATGTGAACGATGTCGAGCTGAAAATAAAGTAACCAATACATATACCAATTAGAGCAGAAATAATTATACGTATGAGAGGAGGTCTCGAAGATTGTATAAAATAATCACTCATTCTATATATCTACGTATATCAATAAACTTAGGTATTCCCAAAACTGAGTTTTCATGTGCCATTATACTGCAATCAACTTGCCATTTTTGGTACTTAAAAGCAAAACCGAATGAAGCAGATGTCTTATTTTTATTAAATGAGTATCCCATTTTAAAGTTCAGCCATCTCGTATCTAATAAAAAACCTGATTTTAATGTTACTCCTTGAAGACTATCATATTCAAAATCACCTAAGATTATGCTATTTAAAGTAGATACCTTGTAAGCTGATCCTATACCAAAAATAAGTGGTAGATTAGAGTTTAATCCATTTTTATTTTCAAAACCTAAATTTCGAATGACAGCTCCTAAATTAAATGACTCACTAGGCTGGAACATCAAACCATAATTAGTAGTAATCCCTGAAATGTTTTCAGTAAATAATTGGCTATAATGCAAACCAATTTGCATGCCATATTGAATTTTTTTACTTCCAGCGTAACTTAGTGTATATGTCGTTGAAACCCAATTAGATCCAAATGTTCCTAATGGTTCATCGTCTGGTTTATCTCCCCAAAGCTCTAGTTCATTAGTACCCCAAGTACGAAGACTCAAATGGTTTATAAAATTATTATTCCATTGCATGGCTGCATCACTTCCTTTAACATCTCCTAACCATTGATCTATAGAAATTTGTAAATAATTATTGTTATTCGATAATATAGCTGGATTAATAGAAGGATCAATATTTCCTGCAATGCCTGCACCTGATATTCCTAAAGATCCTGCATTTCTAGGTATATTAAGTGCTTGAGTCCCAATTGACCACGATATTGAAATATATAATATGATATTGATAAAATATTTAATATTCATTTTAATAATTTAAGCTAAAACTAAAAATATGACTTTGCCCTTCATTAACAGCTCCTGGGTCTAAAGCATATGCGCAATAAATAAATTGATTATCCCACACCTTTATTGGGAATTCAAATCCAATTAATGGCTTAAAATTAAACCAATCTATTATTTCACTATTATTAACTAGTCCTCTTTTTTGTTTAACTCCTAATCTTAATTTAATTTCATTATATAGAGTAATTTCAGTACCAATTCTTAAACGATAATTTACACTTTGTTCAGGTGCTTTTATAATATCCTCTTGAAAAAATATTTTGATATCATTTAAAGCATGATAAGCAAAACCTAATGCAAGAATACTAGGGAACTTTTCTTCATATTGACGATTTTCTCCATCTAAATCAATATTCCATATGTAGCTTCCTAAAATATCACTAACCTTGCTTGCAAATACGAATTGGTCATTTAATATATACATAAAACCAATATCTCCAGAAATTCCAGATCCATTATATTCATCTATAAGATTATAGAAGTTAGTTTTGATATTAAGTCCCATGGAAAATTTGGATGAGAAACTAACACCAAAAGAAATCAATCCTTGAATTTCTTCTGAACTTAGTATATCTGTATTTTCATTTCTGCTATTCTTGCCTTGTATATTATCTGTTCCAGCACGAAGGAAGGATAAGGCTATCCCAGCTTTGGGTGGCAAATTTTTAACAAATGAAAAAGATTGAATAGAGCGATCTAAAGACATATCTTGATAAGAAAATCCAAACTGAATAGATTTAGCTAGGCTTAATGAAGCAGGATTTGAAAAAGATGAGAAACCTATATTAGGCTCTGCGACAAGTGCACTTCCTAACGCAACTTCTTTAGCATTCGATCCATATCTAAAACCGCTACCTGCATATCCAGCGCCATATTCTGCTTGTAAAAAACTAACTATAATAAATATTAATTTATACATTAATTAATTACCACCAATTTTGTCCAATAGTATTGATCATTTAAATTTAATCTACAAAAGTATACTCCGTTTACTACTTGATCTCCTCTTTCATTTCTCCCATTCCAAATGGATTCAACTTGATCACTACCAATACTATAGGCAATATCTAGATGTTTTACTTTATCCATTGAAAAATCAAAAATATCTATATCACCTAAAGCATTGCTCGGTGATAAATAAATAAAACGAACATGGCCATTATTTCCGACTTTATTCATATCATTGATATAAAATGGATTTGGATAAACAGAAAATATATTTTCTTCTAGTTGATCATTGGCTGAGTTATAGAATCGTTCTATAGTCCAATCGATTCCATTATTATTAGTGATTGCTAATCCATCATCTGTCCCAACAAACAAGCTTGAATGGTGTGAAGAATAGTATGAAGTATACATTGATTCCGATAAAATTTCTTCTCCTGTTTGACTATCTATAGGCCTTTCATACTTTTCCCAGTTTGTACCATTCTCAGATAAATATAATCCTAGTTCAGTTGAGGCCCATATTCGATCACCATCAACATTTAAATTATATACTTTCCCACTATTATCTCCTAATGGATAGCTTATATGCCAAGTCTCACCACCATTATCTGTATAGCTTAAGGCATTTGTTTCTGGAAATTGGGTAGCCCAAGTAATTGCCCATAATCTTGTATAATCATCGAAGTCTTGATGTATAAAACCAATGACCCAATTACCTGATATATTATCTAACCATGAACTATAATGCCTAATCCAATTAATACAATCTCCTGATATGATACCTTTATTTATACCAGCAGCTGTACCTGCCCAAAGTGTATCTCCAATTACATAGACACTAAAGCCCTTATGATTATGATTACCACCATCCGCAGGATCTAGGGGGTTAATTTTGTAATTATTTTCATCTATATTTCCACAGTACAGGTCAAGATCATTATCTTGAGGTAATGGTATAATTCCCCAGCTTTTTGAATCTTCTGAAGGAAGATGATTATATCTACGAATGCCACCAGCCCAATTTGCCGTATATATATATTGAGGTCCAATTGCTAAATCATAACACACATTATCAATATCTGTTGTAACAGACAAGGATTGAATATTCTGGTCACCCCAACTAATTGTTTGATATCCGTTATCTTCATCGTTCGGTATTGGATCTATCGGTTGTGCAATAAAAAACCATGATTCACCTCCATCTCTTGAATAAGATACACCAGTTCCTTTAGGTTCAATACCTGTAGGAGTTAGTGTATCCACTACCCCAGAAACGGCTATCACATTGTTATTAATCATTAAGGATGGGTTACCCCCTCTTGGAAGATTTGAAATATTATAATGACCATATTGAATATCTGAGAATGAATTAATTTCTAAAAAACTTAATCCTCCACTCGTACCAAAAAACAATAGATTATTATCATAACCCCTGATGTCTATAATTCCATTGCTTGCAAAACCATCATCTGAAATTGATTCAAATCGATCTAAATCAGAATTTTGATATAACTTATAATTAAATGGTATCTGGGAAAAACTAATACTATATATTATGAAAAGTATAACCTTCATTATTCACACTCTCCACATTCGATTAAACAACTCTCACAATCTTCATCACAATTCCAAAATCCATCTCCACATTTTGCAAATAATAGTGGTTGCTCAATCGCCACAGGATTTGAATTTTGATCTGAAACAATAAATTTAAATAACGTAATACCCGTTCTACCACAAAGACTGATAGGTTTAACAGGTATACCTGGCTCTTCTAAATAATCATTATTAATATCAAAAATAAATGTTGAATCTGTTGAATTCTGAAAATCTAAATACCATTGTGGAAAGCTTTGATAGCCTGATACTGGAATATAATCACAACTATCTTCAGCAACCATATTTTCAACATTGATTTGATATCGAACAAAATCAATATCTTCTAGACCATTCTTATCCATAATTTCTAATTGAATATCTAGAAAAACATAGTTACTATCATCAATCAGAAAGGGTTCATTATCAGGATTAAATTCATAATAAGTATTATCAATATTTTTTTTATAAAAAATAATCTTATTAATTTCAGGTGCGAACTGTTCTTCTACATGCAACGTCTTAGATTTAATAATTTCAACACCTGTCTCAGTAATGACCTTTGAATTTAATTGATAACTTTGGAATGATAGCATTAGGTAGAAAAGCCCAGAATAGGTACCATTAGAAGAAATCAAATCACCATTATCTGCTGAATCATTTAATACAAATAATGTATCAAATAAATTATCTTCAGAAAAAATCTCAACAAAAACCATTGTAATTTCTTGATTTTCAAGTTCTGTATTAACCTGTAGGAATATTTCATTATTTGTTTGATCATAATCCACAATAAAATCAATAATTTTAATATCTGTATTATCAGGCTTCTGAATTTCTTGAACACAGCTTGTAATAATTAAACAAAAATATAAAGGAGCTAATTTATGCTTGATATAACGTTTAAGCATATCCATTCCCCCTTATATTTTTGATTTATAATCTTTAACTTATTCTTATTACAAATATTTTCTATAATCCTATAATCCTGTTTTAAAATTCCAGAAAGAAACATTGAAGTGCCTTGTTTAATTTTTATTTTAGGCAAAAAATCAATAATGATGTTTCTGTTTATATTAACTAAAATATAATCATAATCATAATCTTTCCAATTTAGCACATCATATAAATTAAAATTAATCTTATTATTTAGATTATTAAGCTTCAGATTTTCATTGAAGTTTGATTCACATTCAGAGTCATAGTCTACTGCATTTACTTTTTTTGATCCTAATATTGATGCTGCAATAGCAAGGATACCACTTCCCGTTCCTAAATCTAATACTGAAGCTCGATCTAGTTTTAGATTTAGCAAAGCTTCTATCATCAAATAAGTTGATTCATGATGGCCAGTTCCAAATGCCATCCCAGGCTTTATTCGAACCATTTTAGAGTATATCTTCCCTTGATACCAATCAGGTACAATAGCAAATCTATCATCTATTATAATTGGCTTGAAATTTTCTTTCCAATTTAAGTGCCAATTTTCACTCTTCAAATTTTCCCAATCCCAATTAATTTTAAATGATTTTTTTAAAACATTTAGCTCTCTTTCAACCAAAGAACTTATACCTTGATTAAAATAAATTATTGAATGTGAATCTGATCTTTCAGACCCTAAAGATTCTTCGGATAATAAAGAAATGATCATATCAGCTGTATTTTCATCTGCATTCAGTTTTAAAACATCATATTTAATATTTAAATTCATTTAGCTTCTTGATCCTGATTATAAATAAAGTGTGTTATAACTTCACCTACTATTTCTAAGCCTTCTTCAGAGCAATTTTCAGGTATATCCATTGTTGTATGCCAATAATTTATCTGATTATTAGGATACTCAAAATCAATAATATCTATTGCAGGAATACCTGAATGCTTGGTTAAGTAATAATGATCATCCATAATGGCATGACCAATCCTATTTTCAAACTCTATAAATCCTAAATCTTTAGCTAAAGTCCAAATATTTTGCACAAGTTCAGGAGCACTCATTAGTGAGTATTGCTCAATTGGAAAATTTGGCTCTTGATCAGCTATCATATCTAAACATATTGCAAATTGAGGCAATGGTCTAGGAATATTTTTTGCAAAAGCTTGGGTACCTAGTCCAAATTTTTCTGGGTCTCCAGATCTACCCATATCTTCTGCATCTACAAGTAATAAATCAAGGCCTATATTAATTAAAGGATTTTTATGTATTATTTCTGCTAAAGCTAAGACGGCTGCAGTTCCACTTGCTCCATCGTTAGCACCTAAAATAGGAATATTCCTTTTATTAAAATCTGGGTCTAAATCGGCAATTTCTCTAGTATCCCAATGAGCCATTATTATAAATCTATACTCTTTTTCAATATTAAAGCGAGCATAGAAATTAGAAATTTCAATATTTTTATTTTGATATGGATGAGGAATATTTTCATGCATTATTAATAACGTGTCAGATATGGGCTTTAGAAAATCTTCTAAAAATATTTTCATATTTTTATGTCCTACACTCCCTGGAAATCTAGGACCCAATTCACACTGTTTTTTTAGTAATGTCATCGCTCTTTGTGAATCAAAATCAGGAATATTCTGAGCACTAATAAATGATATTGATAAATATAATAGTAAAAAATAATTCATTTTATTATCCTTGAATTTTCACATTCACTGTAAATCCAAAATCTGTTTCCGTATTTTTTCCAGTAGTCTTAGTTTCTGTTGATCCATAAACAAAATAAAAGTTGCCATTGACCCATCTAGTAAAATTATATGTCACATTAGGTCTTATGCTCCAAGATGTATTTTTAGATTGCTCATTAAATTGATCTAAATCTGATACAACTATTGTTGACATTAGCTTTCGTGAATCCTCAAATGAAAAAGTAATATTAAAATCTAAATCATTATCTATATGAAAATCTCTAAAGAAAAATATTGGTATTGTAAAACCGCCAGACTTTCTAAATGATATCGTATTTGATAAATTATGTGTATGATTCCTCTCTGTTGATTCACCACTATTATTAATTGTCTGATTTTGATTATAGTTTACTTTAAATGTAAAAGGATTCCTTCCATGTGTCTTTGTAGTAATTCCAATAAGTGGAGAATAAGATAAATTATAATTTTCAGTTTGTAAATCACCGCTCTTTAATGTACTAGATTTTTCACCATGACAAGAATGAGAAAAACTTATACTTTTAAAGACCTTATCAATTATCCAAAACTTTTCAATTCCAGACCACGTAACATTCCAATTTGCAATTGGTAGTCCTTCATTCCCTCGAGTACCTATAGGAAAAAACGAAAATACTTCATTATACACTTCTGGCGAAACACTCTGATTAGTATTACTATTTGAATAGCTAAAATCTAATCCCGTAATTATATTTTTCGTAAAATTCACACTTGTGCTAACACTAATATTATTATCATACTTTTTATAATAAGAACCTACCAAACTTCCTTCTTCAGAGTATCGAATTGAGTCATTTAAATCTTCATGAGGTGACTCAATTATACCAAGTCTATAATAATATGTTGGCGCATCCTCTGAATTTAAATTATTATAATCTATTTGTTTTGCATAAGTATAGTTCATTGAAATTTTATTTATCTGGGATGCAACAGTATGCATCCTTTTAAGAATAGACTTTAAAAATGGATTTTTAATTTCATACTTCTTATTACCGCTCGATTTATTTGATGAACTCGAACGCCCTCTTCCCCGACTTGATCTTGATGATCGTCCTTTATTTTCAGGTGTATATATAATTTCAATAAGATCCTTTAGTGAAAATCCAAGACTTGTTTTAAAATTACTTCCAGATTTAATGTTTACCGTGCTTAAGGTATCATTAATAATATTGTTAGACCAATCATAGTTAGTATTATAATTCATTGTAGGCTTTAACCATTCAATAAATTCTGGTGCAAATGTATTAGTAAAATCTTCTGATGATGTTTTAATTATACCTGGTGATAAATTTTCTATTATTTCTAGATATTTATCTCTCATATGATCAAGATTACTATTAACTTGTTTAGAATAATTAGTTGATAAACTTTTTGTAAACTTATGATTAACTCCAAATTTGCGCACCATATTAAAACTATATGTTGGAGTTTCTGATAAACTAGCTCGCTGAATACTAATTTTATCATTTTCACTTAATGTCATACTAGTATTTATTTTATCTGGAGAATAATAGTAACGAGAGTCTCCTAAAATATCACCTATAATAAACCAATTCTTTAAAAATTTAAATGGACTTATATAATTTTCTTTACTAAATGTATATCCATAGCTTACTGAACCTTCATAATTAGAAGTAGTTTCCGATAGTATTTGATTGTTTGACTTCTGTGTTTTTATAGATGATAAATTTATATTAACATTATCGACTGTTCTTTTAACAAACCAATTTGAACTACGTGTAGATTTTTTAAATGATGTACTTAATTTAATTGTTTCATTTATAGATTGAATTTCAGCTATATCAAAAGTTGTATCACTAGAATTAATTGAAGTGCTTGTTAAAATATCACTTCCGGGGTGATACTTTGGAGTCGCTACACTATTGGAGTATGAAATATTAATTGGTGTTTTTATTCCCCACCTTCTTGGTAAAATTAGATTTGGATTTAGCGTAGCATTCAAATTATATGATTCATCAGAATTACCCGTTCCAAGTCTCTGTTGAAGCTTATGAAAATTTCCATCTTTCTTCCCAAAATTTGCGGATATGGTTAATAAATCAGCAAAGTTTAATGATGCATTAATGCTCATAGAGCGACCTTTCTGCTTTTTTACCCCTACCATCCTTAATTCATCTATTAATATTTTCCCATATATTGTTTGAGATGTATTATTGATCACCCCAACCATTATATATTGAATATTATTAATAGATGGGTTCCCTTTAATTCTGAGATCATCACAGTCACCACATACAGTATGAGTATTTTCGCCTTTTTCCCATAAAAACAATTCACTCTCTGAATCATACCATTGCAAATTTGAAAAAACATCATTCCCATCATAATCAACTATTGGAGGTTCGCCTATTTCACCTGGATTCCATAGGTTATCACCTTCTCCTTCATCTTGCGAATTAATATCATTAAAACATATATTATCAACTCCACAATCTAGCCAATCAAATTCTAAATTTCCTTCCGTTCCATAAGGTCTATCATATTCATCATAATTATCTTCATTCGGATCCCAATTAATAATATCTATGTCAGCATCTAAATAATCTTGACATATAATAATATTAATATTTTCCTCAGGATTGGGTATCGTATCATTTTCACAATAAAATGCAAAACTTAATGAATCTAGACATCCTCCATAGCCATTCTCAGATTCATCTTGACATCCATCTAGCCCAACATCATTTAGTTCTTCGCCTGGATTATCTAAGGTAGGAATTTTAGTTTTTGTTAGCATATCCATACTGATAGATAGGTGATTTCTATTATCCCATTTAGAAAAGATTGGCTGCCTAATTTCATAATAATTATCATCCTTACCCATTCTAAATAGTAGTTGTACATCTGATGAATCTAAGTGACACCAATCGCAATTATTTTTTGCTGGGTCACCTCCATATACATACATTTTTAGACTATCATATGCAAAATAACTATCTTTCTTATCACCAGTTAAAATAGTCATACTCTTCTTTATAGCTGCTACATGACCTGAAGCTATTCCTCCTGTTCCAAGCGAGTCTTGGTCTCCTGAAAGATTTTCTTCAAAAGCAAGAACCAAAGATTGTTCTTTTAGATATCTATCATTTATTTCATCATATTCTTGTATCTGTTCAATTGGTATTGGAGTAACATATTCTACATTTTCATCAGTATTCATCACTGATACTGAAAAAAGAGGATCATGTTGAAATCCTTCATAGATATCTAAATTTAAACTATCTATTTTTGCTACACCCTGTTCTTGCCACTCATTTTCGACTAATTCTACTTTTGCAATACCTAGAATATTATTTATTTCATTATTGTTTGGAGATTCAACCCATAATCTAATTGTTCGAACATCCTCCCATTGTGGAGTCCCAATTTTTTCAAATGCTGTTAAAGGAATTCTAAATAATTTCCATCCTGTTGGGCCATCATCATTGATTGTTTCAGTCTCTACCATACTTTCTAGATCATCTAATGTAGATTTAGGGTTTATTGATATATGAAAATAATTATTTAAATAATCTAATGTACTATTATTATTTAAATCTTCTGTATCTGGATATCGCGATCCTGATGCTCTCCCATTTCCTTCTGTTCCATTTATTTCATCATAATCATAGGTTTCATCACATTCTCCATCAATATTATAGCACCAATTATCATTATTTGGATCAAGGATATTAAATAAATTGCTATTTACTGTATCAGGATTTATAGAAAATGCTTCCTGATATGTTAAACCATCTAAACAAAATTCGGTTGAATTACTATAAATACCATCTAAACTACTAGAATAAATTTCTTCATCATAGTTATTGCAAAGACAACCTCCCCAGCCATCCTCATAGCTATCAGTACAACCATCTATTCCGATATCTTCACCTTCAGCATAAATTCCATCTCCCATACCTGGTCCGTAAACTTCTTCATCTTCTGTATCTAGCTTATTATTGCTATTAACATCTTCACTTATATTACCAATGTCAATATGCAGTTGAAATTCTTCTGCAAAGATACTATCTGCATTTAACCAAATATCTAAATACTTACTAAGTGTTTGATTATATTCGCTTGGATATAAAGGAATCATGATTCCATTCCATTGTTTTTCAAATAAATCTGATTGAAAATATGTTTTAAGCCATAGGGTTTGCCATGTGTTAGCATCTTCATTAAGGCCAGAAAAAGAAACTTCAGGCCAGATATCTCGTGTCTTAAGAGGAACAAAGGGATTATACCAAACCATTTTACCTCTATTATATATAGATACTTCACTTAAAGAATCTGGTACTGAACTCAAATTCCATTGAGTTCTTAAAAGAGATAATGATGATGTCCTTTTAGAAGTTTCAAAGTCATCAATAAATGCTTGACCTAAAGGATTAGGATTTGGACTAACTTCTGCATAGCTACCTTCAAAAGTAAATTTAGATGGTTCAGTTGTTTGTATAAGAGGTAGTCTATCAACAGCTCTAGTAAAAACACCCAACTCAGTTTGATATCGTCCTTTCAAATTCCACATAAAATTCTGCATTGGTTCATAACCAATATCTACTTTTTCATCTGCAATTGATTGTTTATAGTAAAATAAACCACCAGCAAGATAATTATTATTTTCAAAACTATATTTCATATGAGAACCTAACAATAGCTTTTGATCAAAGGACATAAATTCATTTTCTTCATATGTGACTTCTATATCAGCGGTTGGATCCGTTGCTCCAGGGGTAATAAAATTAATCGTTCCGGAAAAATAATCAATCGTATAATCAACATCTTTTATTAATGAGATACCATTTAGTTTAACATTCTCACTACCTTCTACAATCATAAATCCAAGATTTAATGTTGAGCTCCTAGAAGAATGTTTCACATTAATAATAAATTCATGTTGTTCAATTTTTTCTGATGAATTAATTGAATAATACATGGCAGGTCCTTCATCATTGGAATCAGAAAAATCACCGTCACGATCAACTAGTGGTACGTTAAAAATATCTGATAGCACTTCAGAATTTGGATAGTGATTACCCCAATATGTATCCGATAATTCTTGCACATTGCCTTCATCATCTTCCCAAACTCTGCTTTCGGTGTCATATGCAAAAGGAAGATATGATGGAAGTATTAATTCACCATATTTTAAATTTAAAAAACTACTATATATATCTATTTTTCCATCACCACCCGATACATCTTGATAGTTTTCATCTTCTGAATCTAGACCAAATATTGATAAAAATGAAAAACCCGTAGCACTATGTGTTGGCTGGTCACTTGCACTCAAATTTTGTCTGATTTCTATTTCTAAGCCTGATTGATCAATAGCAGATGCACCTAAAGAATATACATTCTTAAACATCAAGGGCCATGTCTCTGAATTAGGATTTGAAGTATAAGTATCCTTTATTAATTTTAAATTAACAACCCCATCACATGCAGCTAAGCTATCTGGATTGCTTGCCTTACAATTATCATATTCTATTTTAAAATTTGTTCCAGTACTCCATTCATCAGATCCAAAGCTTTGGTTTGCTTGATCATATGTGGTCGTAGTATATGCTATTGCTATTGCATTTTGATTGTTATTTAAACGGATATACCCTAGAATTGGATTTATTTCATAATCAATATTCTCTTCTAAACGAACCCAATTACCAGACACACTATAACTGTTTGGATTTTCTGGATTAATATAAGATGTTGCAACAATATTATCATTTTCTACATTAGTTACTTTAATAAATACTTCATAGTTACCCATCACATAAGCAGGATTATAAAAGTGGTTATTATTGGCATCTAATGGATAAAAATTATATTTAAATTGTTCATCTATAAAAAAGTATCTATCAACAATAAAATCATAATCTTTAATCGTTGTTCCATCAGATATTTCTCCGCCCTGCATTGTTTTTGCCGCTTTTTTTACTTGTTCACGCGCAATAACGGATTTAATTTCTACAGGCCCTAATTGATGCATCATTTTAATACCAAACAAACTTGAACTCTCTCCTCCCAAATTAACCGCATCCATTCCCTCTAAAGATAAATTGATATTTCCTGCTTCAGCTTGTTGAAAAATATCATTCTCTTGGCCACTATACTCTATAGTTAAATTATTTTCCCAGCTAAAATCTGCTTCAGAATCTTGCTTAATATGCATAGTCCATCGATCTCCAATACTACCATCTATATTAAACCTCTGAATTTGTTCAACTTCAAATCCCCAATCTTTACTCTCTTTAATATTTGTTGTAATTAGTTCTTTATTTTCTAGCATTAATTGGCCATTAAAACTAATATTCCCATTAATATTTAATTCTACATCTGTTTCGCCAATCTGTGTTTTTACTAGATTAATTGATTTCCCCACACCTCCTGAACTAGATGAGAACCTCGTTAGATTCTCTACAAATTTATCTCTAAATTCTTTATATGCATTTTGTTTAAGTGCAGCTCGCTTATATGAATCTATTGTCATAACTGCTGGTATTTGAAGATCAAACTGATCATAACGATGAGTAAAAACTATTATATCATTACTTATACCTGGAAACTGATCTTTTTTTATTTTTCGCAACTTATTAGTTGCATCTAGGAAATGTCCATTCCAATATTTATTTGTCGATTTTCTTAATAACGTCTTAGGTTTGATTGATAGTGGATTATAAATATCTATCAATGGGTTATAATAATAGGAAAAAGATCTTATTGATAAACTAATATTTTCATCAATAATATTTGGACGCAAAAACCCCGTAATGAAAAATATCATTAATAAAAAAGACCGCCAAAAAATCGGTTTCGATACTATGTCCGCCATCATTAGCACAATGGTAGCAGTTTATCCCTAGGCGACCTCCTCTTTTGAATGAAAGTTTCCAGGTAGATTAGATTTTAGCAAACTACACATTTTCTTAATTGCTCTACCTCGGTGAGATATTTGATTTTTTTCTTTTATAGACATTTCAGCAAAAGTTTTATTTTTTTCTGTTATATAAAATACAGGATCATATCCAAATCCACCAACACCTTTAATTTCTCTGGTGATCATACCTTTAACGGATCCCTCTGAAACAAGTTCCATTTTACCATCAGTAAACGCCATAGATGTTATAAATTGAGCAGTACGTTCTTTCTCATTAACATTTTGCATATTATGTAGAAGTTTATTAACATTATCAGAATAGGTTGCATTATCACCTGAATATCGTGCAGAATAAATGCCTGGTTTTCCATTTAAACTATCGACACTTAAACCCGTATCATCACCTATTGCAGGTATTTTAGTTTTAATAAACACTGTTCTAGCTTTGATTAGAGCATTGTCTCTCAGTGTATTGCCATTTTCTATGATTTCTCCGATTTCAGGAAAATTTTGTAGAGTTAATACTTCAATACCTAAATCAGAAAACCCCAATTCTAACTCTTTTTGTTTATCACTATTATGTGTTGCTAATATAATTTGTTTTATCATGTTAGAAATTATAACTAAAAGTATTGAAAGTGGTACTACAATTGCTGTTTAAATAACTACTGTCTTAAAATAAAAAAATGTTGAACTAATTATTTAGTATTTGATTTATAATTATGATAACATCTAAAATATTAATAATATCATCTGTATTGACATCTGCTAATAAAATATATTGACTATCTAAAATTAAATTTACAATATAGACTACATCAAGTATATTTACGTTATCATCTAAATTTATATCTCCAAACAATTGGCCTGCATTTATGAATATTTCATATGAAAATGTTTCATTACCACTATAATTCTGCGGCACGGATGCAATAACAAAATATATTTCATTTTGATTGATTAAATTATCTAATACAATTGAGCCATTAAGATTATTAGCCATATTTATATTATGAAATGTTGTCGACCCATTATTAATAGATACAATTCTACCATTAAAAATGCTATTTGTACCCATATTCCCTTGATTATCACCCTTTAAATAAAAGCCATAACTATTATTTTCAGAATTATGAATTTTATAAACATTATAACCCCAACTTCTCGTAGTATAATCTTGATTTGGCCTTAACCAAATTCCATCTGTACCACTATTATTAAAAATTTCTATATATGGGTTTAAATCATTAGGATCACCATAATTATCTAATTCTATTTGCGCCCTATTCCATTGTTCTTCAGATATATAGTCAAAACCAGCAACATTATGCATAGTCCAATCTGAAAATATTTCTTTAAATTCATCAAATCCAAAATAGTTTGAAAGATATTCTTGTGGATATTCAATAATATTTTGATAGAAACTATTACTTATTTGATATTCATCCATACCTACTACATCCGTTAAATAATATAGAAAAGTATTCATAGCATATGGTAGAACACCTCGCTGCCAATTCTGAGGATCATTTGCCTCAGAGTTAAAAAAACCATACCATATCGGTAATTGAGGATTAGCAGAAATAGCTGCTGACTCTAAAAAACCAAGCAAATTATCTGGCTCCTGTATTGATACAAACCAATTTGCAGAAGCTTCAATATACCAACCTGAATCTCCTGAATATGAAAAACCCGAAGAATTAGAATTATACTGAAATATATGAAATCCTTCGTGTAGCATATAAATTGATTCCAAATGCGTACCAAATGGTAGAGTAAGATATGGATAACCATAAATATCTGTTCCCTGACCTAATGCCCAACCATCTGGGAATAAATCATTCTGCCAATATCCTAAATAAACATTATAGTAATATCCATCTGTAGGATTAGGAGGGTCCTCCATGCCAAATTCCTGTAAACATATAGTTCTTATAGAAACTAATGTATTGATAATTATTTCTGCATCGGATTGAAAATCATATTGGTCATCCCACCATACTGCATAAATATCATCCGTATAAACATTACATGTTTCTAAATCACAAAATTGATTTTGTAATTCTAACTGTGCATATAGAAAACAATTTATAGATAGTAAAGTAATAATAATTTTATTTTTAAACTGTATCTTCATAAACTTCTCTTTTATAAATCTTTATTAAATATAACTATAATTTACATTAAAATAATTTTGCATCTCTATTATACATTAATACCAACCAATCTAAGGCTTAAAAAAATAAATTATCAAAAGTACTTTCTTGTCATACATATCACATCAATCTCCATCTGACTCCAAATATATTTTTTAGAAATTTTACAAGTTTATATGTAAATTTTTAGCACTCATCAATCAAGGACT
>CAYFHL010000007.1:0-25235 GCA_964342955.1 uncultured bacterium | reverse complement strand
TGTGAAGATTTTAATGGTGATGGACAAATTATGGATTGGCTTGGTGATGGATATTGTGATGATGGAAATTGGGGGTTAGAATTTTATTGTAATGAGTATAGCTGGGACTGTGGAGATTGTGGTGGTGAAATATCTGATGAAAATGGATATTGTGATGATAATATAGTTACTGGAAACAGAAACCTGATTGAGGGAAGGCCTTTTCCTTCTGAATCTAGAGGATGGGAAGAAGATGATGATACTAATATAGATTTTGCAAATCAGATGAATTGGGATATTCAAGATTTACCATTATATTGGACTGGTGGTAATTTTATGACTGATGGATATGGAATGGGATTTTCTACAGAATTAATGGTTAATGAAAATAATATGAACGAAACTGAATTTGTTAATATTGCTGAAGAATATTTATATATTGATAACTATCATATCTTTGATAATCCAAATGAAGAAAGTATTCAACATATAGATTGTTTAGCAAAATTAGTGAATTCAGAAACAATTATAATTAAACAAATTCCAGAATCAAGTCCTGAATATGAATGTATGGAAAATTTTGCTGAATCATTTTATGAACTAAATACTTTTTATGGTAGATCATTTAATATTCATCGTATTTATTGCCCTGAAATTAGTGCGGGGCCATGGGAGACTAATCCTGTAGCAGCATATACTAACTCCTTAATATTAAATAATAAAGTTTTAGTACCTCAATATGGCATCCCTGAAGATGCGCAAGCGATACAATCATATATAGATGCAATGCCTGGATATGAAGTGATTGGATTTAATCATGATATTAACAATCCATGGTATTCAGAAGATGCCCTCCATTGTAGAACGATGGGTGTTTTTGATCCTATTATGATGCACATATCTCACAAATCTATTAGATCTGAAGAGATTATCAATAATGATGCTATTTATATTGAGGCTGAAATTATTGATTATAGTAACTTAAACACAAATTTACAGTCTGTTGTATTACATTGGAAATATAGCGCCGAAGATGGACCCTTTGGAGAAATTTCTTTGAACCTAGAATCCAACAATGTATATGTAGGAACATTTCCTACTTTAAATTCAAACTCATTAATAGATTATTTTATTACAGCAACAAATATTTCAGGCAACATAGCCTCCCATCCTAGTGCGGGATGGCATGTCTTTAATACCCTAGAACACCTACTAGGAGATATTAACTATGATTTTTCTATAAATATATTAGATATTATAACTTTAGTAAATATTATTTTAGAAAACGAAATTAATAGTATTGCAGATCTTAATGGAGATACAATAATAAACATATTAGATATTATACTTTTAGTTAACTTAGTATTAATTTAAACTATGTTTAATTTCTATATAAATATTACTAAACTAATTTTATTTATCTCTTTATTTGTAGTAAATGACCTAACTGCTCAATGAGCTATGTGAGGGAATCCTTCTCTACCAGTTGGTAGGTCAAGTCAAGGTGTTGGTTTAGGAAGTGGCGATATTATGATTAGTTTTGATCAAGCATATCAATATATTAATTGGTCCCATAATCCTACGTTAGATGAAAACTTTGATCATTTTGGAACATTAACGACTAACTTAGTTACTCCTACACTTACCATTGGTCTTTCTGATTGGTGGAATGCTTCATTTAATCAAATAATCGGACATCGCTATATGACATGGGGTCAAAATGCAATATCTAAACATCATCGAGATGAAGGGTCAAATACAGATTATGACAATGCGATTGGTGGATATTTAGGTGACCGTTCAATTACAATCTCTTACCTTTTGCTAAATACTGGAAGGGGGGCTGGACCTCGTTTATTTTTTACTAGTGGCTTTATAATTCCATCTAAGAATGTATTAACTTCTGATCCATTTTTTCTAAATGAAGGTTCTATTGAAAACCATCGACATTTTAGCATGAGCCAAGGTGCATATAAGTTTATTTTTGAAAATCAATTTTTTGTTAAAAGAAAACTTGATCCAATATTTTTTGGAACTTCCTTTAGAATTGAAAAAACATTAAATGAAAATGAATTTGGCCTCCGGGCATCTGATAATTATATATTATCTTTGTCTAGTTATTTTTCAAAATTAAAATTATTTAAAGGCAACTTATTAACTAGCATCATTCTTAATTATTCTAGCGAAGCATCGTGGCATGATATTCCTTCACCAAACTCAAAAAGTTTTTTGGTTATACCTGGTATAGGGTATACGTTTAATAGAACTTTGGGTGCCATTTCAATCAATATTCAGAAACCTTTTTCTATTTTAGGTGCTCTAGCTGGAACTCCTGATTATCTAAATGAACAATCAGATATTTATCAAATAACGATCGGTTATCGCAGAGTATTAGATTACACGATACCTTGGTTATACTGGTAGTATTACATTAAAAATCCAATTTAAACTAAGTATTTTAATTATATAAAATATTACTAACTTATCATGTGTTAAAGACTCCTCTTTTATTATTAATAATTATTACTTCATTTATTAAATCTCAAAATTCCTATGTGATTAGTGGCTTTGTACGCGAAATTGATACAGGAGAGCCAATTTCTTATGCAAATGTTTTCTTAACTGAAACACCATTTGGGACAGTTACTAATTCCGATGGTTATTTTGTATTTAGAAATCTTCCATTCCCACCTAATGCAGAATATGAACTTAATGTTTCTATGATTGGTTTTGGTTTATATAAAAATACTTTAAGTATTGGTACTGAAAAATCAATAAGGATAGATGTTAGAATGAAACAAGAAGTCCTTGAAGGAGCTCAGATTACTGTATCTGGAGTGAGACAAAAGTTTAAAAAATCTGTTGAGAGTAGTAATGTAATTTTAGATATTCGAGATATTCGAGATGCGCCCTCTTTCATAGAACCCGATGTATTTAGAACATTACAAATGTTACCTGGTGTACAAACAACCAGTGATTGGTCTAGTGCATTGTATGTAAGGGGCAGCACTCCTGATCAAAACCTCCTTATGCTCGATGGAATTACTGTTTATAATCCATATCACTTAGGTGGAATTTTTTCTACATTTAATACTGATGCTATAAAGGAGGCCGACTTTAGAGCTGGCGGATTTCCAGCTAGATATGGTGGGCGAATGGGCGCAATACTAAATATTATTAATCGTGAAGGAAATACAGAAAAAATTTCTGGCTCAGGCAATATTTCTCTTATTTCAAGCAAAGGTCTAATCGAAGGCCCCTTACCAAAATGGAATAATATGAAGGGATCATGGATGATTTCTGGAAGAAGAACTTACTTTGATAAATTGATTGATTTGATGAATATACCTATCAATGGTAATGAATCTGATAGAGAAACTAATTCTACAGATGACGTAGATGATGAAGAAACTATTCAATTCCCATACTATTTTTATGATTATCAAATAAAGATTAATACCGATATTAGCAAAAATAATCGCCTAACATATTCAAGATTTTATGGTAGAGATATTCTTGATTTTGGATTTTCTGATTCAGAAAGTGGTGATGCTGGAAATAGTAGACAAAGTGAATTCAATATAAATTGGCCATGGGGCAATAAAACAAATGGTCTTACATGGCGCTGGATCGCTACTCCTAATGTTATCGCTAAAACTTTTTTTGCTCAAAGTGAATACAACTTTAATATGAATTTTAATGGATCAGAGGAATTAATATCTCAATCTGACTCATTAAATAATAATGGAGAAACAATTAGTTATCAAGATACAAGCAGCCTATTTTGGGGCTTAAGATTTAATGATCTTATTTTAGATAATACTTTAGAAACTGAAATTACGTGGTTACTAAACGATGAACGTAAAATTACAGGTGGTTTTCATTACAAAAATATAAAATTTGAACTGGCCCAGCATTTTGATCTTTCCGCAGAGGAATTTGATACAACTTTCACTCCTCTTGATATGAGTGATTCCACTAGAGAAATATCAGTTTATATTGAGGAAAAACAGTCTTTAACCTCTTCATTATTATATCAGATTGGAGCTCGTGCTACTCATTATAGTTTACATGATTCAATATACTTAGAACCACGCTTTGGATTAAAATATAATATAAATGATGATTTTTCTATAAAATTAAATTGGGGACGATATCATCAATTTCTAACCATTGCAAATTCTCAAGATCAAAACTTTAGCCTTGTTGATTTTTGGATGGGAATTCCTCAGAATAAAAAGGCTAGCATATCTGAGCACACAATCATTGGATTAGAATATTTATCAAATAATGATATTTTATATCGATTAGAAAGTTATTATAAGGACTTTGATAATCTATTGACACTAAAAGAAGGTGATTTTTCAACCGAAAATAATGATACCACCATAACTACAAATGTATTTAATGAATTTTGGGATACTGATGCATATGCCTATGGATTAGAAATGTTGATAAAAAAATCTACTGGCCAACTTTCAGGATGGTTAGGCTATACATATGCTAAAACATTTTATCATACAGAGCAGTTTGGCTGGTTTCAGCCTACATTCGATCGTACGCATACTATTAATATGGTATCAAGCTATAAAATAAATGAACGTACAAAAATGAGTGTTTCATTAACAAATTCGAGTGGAAATCCATATACTCCTATCTTAGGACGTATTTATAAATTTCAACAAACCTTGCGAGACTCAATAGCTTGGTACACTCAAGAAAACTATTTAGTGGGAGAAAAAAATTCTGATCGATATGGAGATTACTTCCGTATTGATGCAGGCATCGATTTTACAAATCGTAGCTTTTTTGGTTTTTTTATATATGACTGGTATCTACAAATTATTAATGTGACCAACCATGTAAATGTTTTTCAGTATTTTTATAGGACTAAAACCGACCCCAATAATGGAAATCAAATTGGAGTAGAACGGCGCCCTATTCAAATGTTCCCACTTATTGTTACTTTAGGAGTAAAATTTGATTTCTAAATTAAAATATTTAATTTTCGTGTTAATTATTCTTTTTAATGGATGTTTCCGCTCAACCGAGTGGGAAGAAATAACTGTAGATTATGATCCAGAACTAAATATAATGGGCATAATATCATTGGATTATAATATAGAAAGTTTTGTTGGAGTTTATAGAACAACGCAATTAGATGAGACTTCTATGATTTTCACTGGGATTGTAGATACTAATTGGTGGTATGATGAAGAATATGATACTCTATACACTTGGCTTGATTCATTGTATGAACCAGCAGGAATTATAGATAGTGCAATCGTAACAATTTC
Organism: uncultured bacterium; assembly: GCA_964342955.1. Taxonomy (GTDB): domain Bacteria; phylum Fidelibacterota; class Marinisomatia; order SCGC-AAA003-L08; family D37C17; genus CAYFHL01. The sequence continues at coordinate 19,959 of CAYFHL010000007.1, read as the reverse complement.
TTCAGAAGATGAAACCTTCAATTTTACATTTGATTCATACTCTAGAAAATATACAAATAATAATTTTATACCAAAACCTGAAACTAACTATAGTTTAATAGTTGAAGCTAATGGATTTGATTTAGCCACAGGGAATCTTATAACTCCTTCAGCTCCTAATTTTAATACTTCTTCTTTAGCAGATACCTTGCCATCTAATAGTACTTATGAAATAAGTTGGGAAAACAATCAATCTTCTGCAACCTACGGTTTATTAAGTGGAACTATAATTAGCAATTATTCATTATGTGGAGGAGAATTCAAATCTCTGATTGAATTTGACTGGGAAAGTTTTCTTGTATTTCCTGAATGGTGTGATCAAGAAGTAACTTCAATTGGGGATATTGATAATGATTATGGAATCATGACACAAAGTGAATGTATCTGCGATTTCTATAGAGTTTGGGATGAAAATAATGAGATTTGTATCTGCGATGATAATAATCCACCTATACTTCAAGATGATAATGAAGCAGTAGCTATTCTTGGGGGATGTGAAACTGCTATTGAAAACCTACAAGATGGTTGTTTCCATCAATTAGAGAACTCATTTCTAATTGAATATTGTCCCGTTTCCTGTGGGGGATGTGAAACTTTATCTAATATTCCATACCTTTGCGATGAAGGGTTAGATCAATATTGTCCAGAAACTTGTCAAGTTTGTGACTCTGATATAACTGATCCTATCGATAATAGAAATTGGCAGGCAATCGATATGAGTGATTTGGGTTATGATTTTGAATTTGGAATTGATTTTTATGAATCTAATTTAGGCTTTTGCGGTGATGGTATTTTTGATTTAGAATTATTACAGATTAGACTTATCGCAATGGATGAAAATTATTATCAATATTTCGCGTCTGAAGACTTTAGAGATTTCTCAAACTTTCTTCTTTCTTCTGATGGAACAAATGGTCAATCTATAGGAATTAACGGTGGATTTGGTGTATTTGGATCATTTGCTTCTCAAACCATACATCGTTTGCTTATTTCTGATTAAATTTCATCATGCTCAATTATAAATATTTTTTTACTTTCATTATTTTATTTTCATATTCTAATGCAGAATTAATAAAACCTGCTAATGGTGAAGAGTTATCATATATACATATCCTATTTGAATGGGATCAGGAACCTGATGCAATAAATTATAATATACAAGTATCTAACCAATCTTCATTTAATTCTATTTTAATTGATATTGAAGAATCATCTAATGTTTATATTAATAAAAATGTTTTTGATTGGGATAATACATATTATTGGCGTTTAAGAACCATTTACTCTGATGGAAGCTACGGTCAATGGAGCGAAATTTCATACTTTTCTATAGGAGAGAAAATACTAACTAATCTAGATGTAGATATTTATAATGAAGATCTAATTCAAGATGGGTTAGTAATGTATAGTCAATTTTCACCATATTTTGCTGTTGGTGTAATTGATAAATGGGGTAATGAAATTTGGAATACTCAAACAGCATATATGAATCATATCAATAAATATGGCCAATTATATGGTGTTAATGGTCAAGGTGTTAAATTTAATTTTCATCATGATCTTTTATGGGAAACTCCTCCTGGTACTGATATTGATTCACATGAAGTCAAACAAATCCCAAATGGAAATTATATGGCATTTGTCCCCACATTTCAATTAGGGCCTATTGCACAAGGCCCTTGGACAACGCTCTTCCAAAATTTAGGCTATGCTGCCGATGGAATTACTAATGAAATCCCTTGGATGGGATTACGAATTGTAGAATGGGATCAATATACGGGAGAAGAAGTATGGAATTGGGAGCCTTTTGAACATTTTACTATGACTGATTATGATATATATGAACAAGGTGGATGGTGGGGTGCATTGTTTGATGGTTTTTTTGATTGGATGCATAGTAATGCTTTCCATTTTGATGCTGAAGAAAGTGTCATATATGTATCACACCGCCATTTATCAAGAATAAGTAAAATATCTTATCCTGATGGAAATGTCATCTGGAACATGGGCTTGCCTGAAGAATATAATACTGGTAACAATAATATCTGTACTGATTTATTATTTAGCTTTCAGCATCATATTCAATTATTAGATGATGGCGATTTATTGTTCTTTGATAATGGTAATCTTAGTGACTTATTATTTGATGAACAATTTCGAACTACTAGAATTCGAAGGATTAAGGTTCTAAACGATAATTCTTGTGAAACAGTTTGGCAATATGAATTGCCACCCTATCTTTTTGGAGAAGGAATGGGTAGCGTTCAACTTTTAGAAAACGGAAATTACATGATCTATACATATGGTAATGGATTCGGCAGTGACTGTAGTATTTTTGAATTAGACCAAAATGATGAAATAATTTGGAAAGTTACATCTCAAAATCCTAATGCTGCATGGTACAGAGCATACAAAATTCCATCAATTCATCCTGATGCATTTAGTGTAATTGCAAATGGATATACTACCTTAGATAATGATACTCCTGTAATTGAATTTGATAACAATTTACTTAAATTTACTATATACAATAAAAGTGGATATACTTTACCATATAAATTTATTTTTAATGACTTATCAAATGATGACGAAATAATGTTTGAAAATGAAGAAGGCGAATTTCTATTAAGTCCATATGAAAGCACTGAATTATTATTTTCTTCAAATAATAATATGACCACTACAAATATTAGCTTAGATATATGGCCAATTCATCATTCATATGGAAAAAAAGAACTGTTATTTTCTATCTTTTCTAACTCTTTGTTTGGTGATATTAATACTGATAACATGATTAACATTTTAGATATAGTCTCTTTAGTTAATATTATTTTGGGAATTGATGATTTTATTCAATCAGCAGATTTAAATCAGGATGGAATATCAAATATTTTAGATATTGTTATGCTTGTAAGTATTATTCTTTCCTGATTATTTCTTATAATATTAAATTTAAGTTAAATAAATAGTTCTTTTATTGCCGGGATGGTGGAATTGGTAGACACGCTGGTCTTAGGAACCAGTATCCTCGTGATGTGAAGGTTCGAGTCCTTTTCCCGGCACACCTCTTATAGCTTGTCTTGTGATTGAATCAAGATGATACGCCTTGAGATACCAAAGAATAGCGGTTTGGTGGACACGCTTTGAATCAGGTAGTTCTTTCAGATTGGGTGCGGTGCTCTCTATACCCTATTAGTTCTTTTATTCTACTTCCAAATTCTAAATAACATTATTGATACAATCCATCCTAAATAACAAATTGTCAGACCTATAGAAGTTTGAGAATATAATAAATGACCTATACCAATTAAAAAACTATATATTGCAATACAGCCTAAAGTCATAGATAATATACCTATAGGTACTATCCAATCTTTATTAGTATTATTAATCACAGGATATTTTGACCATCCTGGACCACCCGGATTTACTAAATCTACAAACCTTTGTAATGTTTTTTCATCATCTGGAGGTGTATAAAATGTAGCAATGATCCATGTAGCAGTTGTTAAAATTGTCCCTAAAACTAATTTTTGCCAATCAGATAATAGTACTATTTGTAAATGGTCATGGATAAAATTAAAATATATAGCAAAGAATAAAGAGCTTATCATTGCAACAATTTCAGTATAGGCATTTATTCGCCACCAAAACCAACGAAGAATATATATTAATCCTGTACCTGCTCCTAATAAAAGTAATAAAGAAAATGCTTGAGATGCATTGGTTAGTATTAATCCTAAACTAATACCTAAAAATAGTGAAATAATTGTTGATAATCGTGCAATCCAAATAAGATGTCTATTTGAAGCTTGAGGATTTATAAATCGATGATAGAAATCATTTACAAGATAACTCGCGCCTAAATTTACCTGTGTTGACATAGTACTCATAAAAGCTGCAATTAAAGATGCTGCAACTAAGCCTAACAATCCCCTTGGAAGCAATGTTAACATCGCTGGATATGCAACATCATGGCCTAATTTATCTACGGGTAAATTTGGAAAAGCCGTTTGCAAATCAGTTAATTCAGGGTATATAACTAATGATGAAAGAGCTATTAGTATCCAAGGCCACGGACGAATCGCATAATGAGCTATATTAAATAAGAAGGTTGCTCTTAGAGCGTGATTTTCATCTTTTGCAGAGAACATCCGCTGTGCGATATATCCTCCACCTCCAGGTTCTGATCCAGGATAATAGCTTGCCCACCATTGGACAGCTAATGGAATAAACAAAATAGGAATCCATATATCAGGATTAGTAAAATCAGGAAATAAGTATATTTTATTAATAACATTTTGATGATTCACTAATGCAGTTAGACCTCCTATTTCATTAGTATTTAATATATATATACATGCCCCTATTGATCCTACCATAGCAAGAAGAAACTGTAAAAAATCAGTGATAATTACAGCTTTCAATCCACCGAGAGCACTATAAATTAAAGTTATTGTACCAGCAATTAATAATGTTTGCCAACCTGGCCAACCTAATACTATTTCGCCAAACTTTATAGCGGCTAAACTAACAGCACCCATAACAAGAACATTAAAAATTAAACCTAAATACAATGCCCTAAAACCCCTTAGAAAAGCTGCTGCTTTGCCACTATATCTTAATTCATAAAATTCAATATCCGTCATTACTCCAGATCTATGCCAAAGCTTTGAATAAACAAATACCGTTAACATTCCTGTTAAAAGGAATGACCACCAAACCCAATTACCACTAACTCCTTTTTGTCTTACTAAATCAGTCACGAGATTAGGTGTATCTGTTGAGAATGTTGTTGCAACCATGCTAATTCCTAAAAGCCACCATGGCATATCTCTCCCTGCAAGAAAAAATGAGGTCGTATCCTTGCCAGCCTTTTTTGAAACGAATAATCCTATTATAAGAGTGAATAAAAAATATATACTTATAATATTCCAATCTAATTGAGATAATTGCATGTTTTATTCCTAAAAGATTCTGAATCTAAATTTAAATAGACATTACTAACATTATTATAAATAAATGCTTTTATATTATTTCTCTATTAATATTTGTAAATTTATCTATGTCATCGCAAAAATACAGTTATGCTGATAGATTTGATCTAAAAATTTTAAATAATATTTTATTAATTTTAAAAAAAATTGGTATAACTACCCCTTCATTTCACAGTATCAAAAAATCAATTCCTAAAAATCTTAATCAAAATTCTAATGAGATCAATGAAGTTCTTAATAAATATGAGCTTTTTTTGGAAAAAGGTGATTTTACTGCATTAGGTGAATTCATTCATAAAACTATCATTCTAAATTCAATTAAAAAGGGTAAAAAACTAAACGTGAACACTAATAACGAATATGATAATATAAATGAACCACATATTTTCGTTACTGGATTACCACGTAGCGGCACGACAAATCTTCATAACTTTTTAATAAATAATTTAGAATATCAAGGATTAAAATTTTGGGAAATTATTTCTCCAAATTCATTAAATATTCCACACATGTTTAACAAATCAATCAAGAAAATAGAAGCTTTTATTGCATGGCTATTGTTTCTATATTTTATCCCTCGTGTTCAAAAAATGCACAAAGTAAAAATTTCTAGTTATGAAGAATGCTGGCATTTTTTAAGAAATTATTTTTGGTGTTATAATTATTTTATTCAAACAGGATTTAAACCGTTTGGTGATTTAATGTTGAATCTAGATATATCAATGTTTTATAAGAGATATCGTTCTTACTTACAAACTAAAATGTTAAATAATCCTAGACCGTTTATACTAAAAAATCCAGAGCATATGCTTTATTTAGATAACATTAAGGATATTTTTCCAAATTCAATATCCATATGTATTCATCGTGACCCATTAAAAACTATACCTTCATATTGTGGAATGATTTCTCAAGTAAGATATTTGTATTTTGGAAAAATAAATAAAACAGAAATAGGTGAATTTGTAATGGACTTATACTTAAATATGATTAATAAAATGAATCAAACTAAAGACAATAAGAATGTTATACATATTCCCTTTAATCAACTAATAAATGAACCATTAGAAATATTAACCTACTTAAATAATAACTTTAATTTAAAAATAAATAAAATTCAAGAAAACAAAGATATAAAAAAACATTCTAAATTATACAAAAACGAGCTGAAATTCAGCCTAGAAGATTTTAACTTAAATGAAAATGATATAAAAAATAAATTTTCTTCTTACTATAAAATGTATAAAATCAATTAAATTAATTGTTCATAATTATGTTAATAAGATGAATAATATCTTGTAATTGTACTTCACCATCTTCATTTAAATCCATGCAATCATCACACATACCAAATAATATACAATTTATTATATTTATTATGTCAAAAATATTAATGACCTCATCATCATTAAAATCACCTGGAAATTGATAGCATTGTGAACATTGAGATAAATTTTGAAATCCAACATCTAATTCAATACAATCTGGATAAGGTGGACATAAATGATTGTTATATAGGTAAGAATAATTCCCATCAATCCAATTAGATGACCACATTAAATTTGTCAGATTACAAATAGATTCAGGAATTTCATCTTCTAACAGATTGTGATCCAACCATAACCTTTCAATATTTACAAGATTACCAATACTTTCTGGTATCTCTCCATTTATTAAATTATAGCTGGAATTTAGTGAAATCAAATTAACTAAATTTCCAATATTGTCTGGAATCTCTCCATTTAAATTATTATCAAAAAAACTAATCATCGTAAGATTAGTTAAATTCCCAAGCCCCTGAGGAATTGGACCGCTAAATTGATTTGATGTCAAGTATATTTCTGATAGGTTAACTAAGTTACCAATACTTTCAGGTAGTGGGCCTGAAAAATAATTCCAGCCTAAATTTAAATATGTCAATTCCATCAAATTACCAATCTGATCTGGAATACTACCTGAAAAATCATTGCTAAACAAATCTAAAAATGTTAAAGAATTCAAATTACAAATGCTCTCTGGTATTTCTCCATAGAAATAATTCCAACCTAAATCAAAATAATGCAAATCATTCCAATCACCTATATTTTCTGGTATCTCTCCACTTAATTGATTTTGCGCTAATCTTAAATAATTTAGATTTACTAATTCACCAAAGCTATCTGGTATTTCTCCGCTTAATTGATTACTTAATAAATCTAAGTTTTCTAAATTTATGAGATTACCAAACGTTTCGGGTATTGAACCATTTAAATTATTCCAACTTAAATTTAAATTAGTCAAGTGAACCAACTCGCCTATCTCTATTGGTATTGTTCCGGATATGTCCGAATTAGATAGATTGATTGAAGTGGTACCTTCTATTGAATAACATATATCCCATAATTCAACTTCACCAGTAGAACAATTTTGGGAGTACAATTGAGAAATTAGGAAAAAAACAATTAGTCGCATCATAAAAAATCCTCTTATAAAAAATTAACTATGAGCTTAAAGGATGTGAAATATTTACTTGTGACCCAGGCAGGAATCGAACCTGCGACCGCCGGCTTAAAAGGCCGTTGCTCTACCAACTGAGCTACTGGGTCTACTTTTAAAGTGCGCCATCAGGGGCTCGAACCCCGGACCAATGGATTAAGAGTCCACTGCTCTACCAACTGAGCTAATGACGCTCATAATATATAATCTTGATAGCATACTAATAAAAAAGCAAGGTAATTTATTATTTTTTTATAATATAGTTGTCCTTATTTTAACTATCATACTAATTTCCTTTTAATCTTAACTCTTTTAGTTTCGGTTTAATTTTATTTGTTTTTTGGGCAGAAAAACTAAATTTCTTACTTTTTATTATTTTTTTCTGATTATCTTCTGATAATTGAATAAAATCTGCACATTCTTTGGTACAACAATTGTTAAATTTTTTTGAACATTTCAAACATTGTATAAACAATATATGACACGCTTGATTTGCACAATCTAAATACCTATTTGATGGAGAATCACACTGATGGCAATAACTAATAATATCATTTGTAATCTGCTCACCAAATCTATGATCAAAAACAAAATTTGTTCCTATGAATCTTGATTTTATTTTATGCATTTTTATATCATGAGCATATTGAATAATACCCCCTTTTAATTGGTTTACATTTTTATAACCATTTTTAATTAGATATGAGCTTGCTTTTTCACATCTTATTCCTCCAGTGCAATACATCAAAATAGCTTGTTCTTCCTTTCCTTTTAGCATTTTTTTTATTTCAGGCAGCAATTCATCTGATTTTTCAACTTTTGGCAATAATGCATTTTTAAAATGCCCTACCTCACTTTCATAATCATTTCTTACATCAACAATTATTGCGCCTTTATCAATCTTCTTATGAAATTCTTTATAATTTAAATGGTTGCCAACCTTTTTAATATTATATTCATCTTTGTTTAATCGATAGGCTACTATTTCATTTTTTATTTTTACTGTAAGCTTATAAAATGATAACCCCTCTTTTATTGCAGATTTAATTAGAATATCTCTAAAAAATAATTTAGAATTAATATGTCTTTTAAATTTTTTAATATTTTGCTGGGGTATACTAATTTGAGCATTAATCCCTTCTTCTGCAATATATACACGTCCTAATATTTCAAACTCTGTCCATTTTGCAAATATTTCATTTCTCAAATCAATTAAATTTGATAATTCTACATATTTATAGAATGAACATGTTATCCTTTTAAACTTTTCATTTTCTAATTGATCTAATAACTGTTTCTTATTTTTTTTATTATATAAATTCTTATTCATTAAAATTAACAATTAACCGTGATTTTTCATCAAATTCTGGATATTTTTTCATAATAGATACAAATAAATTTGAGTTATTAATTTTATTAAACCAATTTGTTAATTTTGCATATTTAGCATTAAAATATTTAAAATCTACATTAGCAAATTGTCGTACAAGGGGAAAAATTGCTATATCAACTAATGAAACTTGATTTGACAGAATATATTGATAGTTTTCTAGATGAACTTCAATATCATACAAGAACTCATTACATTGTTTTCTATAATAATCCTGATCAAAATCAGGGTATCTTACAAAATACTTATATTTGTTTAACCATAATTTAAATCCTGTATCATTCCTTTTTATTATTTCTAGTTGAATATTTTTATTTTTCACATACCAATCATTAGTATCAGAATTATTTAATGACCATAGCATTATATCTAAGCTTTCATCTAAAATCCTGTTATTATTAATAAATAGTACCGGAACTGTACCTTTTGGAGATATTTCATAAAGAGATTTAGGTCTATTTTTTAAAGATATTTCTCTTAATTCAATAGTTTGATTCGTATAAGCTAAAGCCATCCTAGCTCTAATTGCCCAAGGTCAGCGTCTAAATGTATACAATATTGGATAATTTTCTTTTTTATGCATCATGATTTACTAAAATTTAAGCAAGGATTCTTTTATTATTAACTTAGAAATTTGTAATATATTACAATAATGCTTTTTGACATAATTGGGGGCGTCACGGTTTCGACGGGTAAATCAGTGCTTTTGATTGCATGTGGAGGATCTTTCTGGTCACCTCCTGAAACATCCAGAAAAAACACATAAATGCCGATTACGGCTACGCTGCTGCCGCTTAATTGACGGTAGCTATCTCTTAACAGGCGCGTCTGTCTCCAGTTAATGAGGTATCATTCTTACAGACTGCTTTAGTATTATGCCTAATAATACTAAGTAAGAGCTCTTTGGGCACCAAGGCTAGTCTTGTTGGATTGTGGCTGTTCTTGAATACAAGATGAAAAAAAATGACAGCCTAAACATGTAGATATCAATTGGACAATTTGTTCGGACGCGGGTTCGACTCCCGCCGCCTCCACTAATCATAATCAAAATTCACCATATACTTCTCTTAACACATCAGATATCTCTCCAAGGGTTGCATGGACTCTGACTGCACTGATAACATCTGGCATAATGTTCTTTCCAGCAATTACAGAACTTTTTAATTTTTTCAAAGCTATCTTAACAGAATTATTATTTCTAGTTGTTTTTATTTTTTTAAGCCTATCAATTTGTTCTTTTGCAGATTCTATATCAACTTTATGCATATTTGAAATATCAGATTCTTTTGTTATAAATTTGTTCATTCCAACTACAACTTTTTCATTTTTTTCTACTGATTGTTGAAATTTATATGCACTTTGCTCAATTTGATTTTGTTGAAATTGTTTTTCAATAGCTACTACAGCACCACCCATGTCATCTATTTTATTAATTAACTCATAAGCCTTTTTTTCAATTTCATCAGTTAAATATTCCACATACTTGCTACCTGATAATGGATCTGCAACATCAGGTATACCTGTTTCATGAGCAATAATTTGTTGTGTTCGTAATGCAAGCTGAGCAGATTCTTGAGTAGGTAGTGATAGCGCCTCATCTTTAGAATTTGTGTGTAAAGATTGAGCTCCTCCTATAACAGCTGCAGTTGCTTGTAATGTTGTTCTAACAATATTGTTATCTATTTGCTGGGCTTGTAAAGTAGACCCCGCAGTTTGAACATGAAAACGACACATCATTGCTTTAGGTTCTATTACATCAAAACGCTCTTTCATAATTTTTGCCCACATTCTTCTAGCTGCTCTAAATTTTGCTATTTCTTCAAAAAAATGATTATGGCAATTAAAAAAAAAGCTCAAACGTTTACCAAAATTATTAACATCTAACCCCTTATCTATTGCAGATTGCACATAACTAATTCCATTTGATAGACTAAATGCTAACTCTTGTACAGCTGTAGCCCCTGCCTCTCTAATATGATAGCCTGATATAGATATAGAATTCCAATTCGGCATAGCTTCTGAACAATATTCAAATAAATCAGTTACTATATTCATACTATTCTTAGGAGGATAAATATAGGTTCCTCTTGCAATATACTCTTTTAAAATATCATTTTGAATTGTTCCTTTAAGTATTTCCTTATTAATTCCTCTTTTCTCTGCAACTACAATAAGAAAAGCTAATAATATACAAGCTGTAGAATTTATTGTCATTGAAATAGATACTTTATCAAGTGGAATATCTTTAAGTAAAATTTCCATATCTTCTAAGGATGATATAGGAACTCCAACTCTTCCAATTTCTCCTTCAGCTAAATCATGATCAGAATCATAACCTGTTTGTGTGGGCAAATCGAATGCAACTGATAATCCCATCACTCCTTGTTTTAATAAATATTTATACCTCTTATTGCTTTCTTTTGCTGATGAAAAACCTGCATATTGACGCATAGTCCATAATTTATTTTGATACATATCAGTATATATACCGCTAGTATATGGGTATTCTCCTGGGAGAGGATTTTCTCCATAGAAATTTTTCAAAGGAATATCAGAACTTGTTTTCTTTGCCATTTACATTTATTATTTTATATTTTTTTCTGATTTAATTTTACGATATGCTTCATTAACCATTTTAAATTTTTCTTCTGCCATTTTCTGAAAGTCTTCACCTAAATGATGAACTTTATCAGGATGAAACTTAGATGCCATTCTTCTAAAAGACTTTTTTATCTCATTTTCACTAGCATCCTTAGATATTTCAAGAATCTTATAATATTTATCAATTTCTTCAACGAACATAGCCTTAATAGATTCAAAGTCTTTATTTGATATTCCAAAATAATCAGATATCCTATTTATTACTTTAACTTCTTCAATATGAATGTGTCCATCTGATTTTGACAAACCAAAAAGTACATGAATCATTTGTAACCTCGCTGAATGATCCATATTTAATTTTATTTGATGACATATATCTTTCAATGGATAATCTTGAGCTAGTATTTTTTGAAATAATTTGATCCTTTCTTGAGCATATTCTTTGCCAAATTGATTAATAATAAAATTCTTCACATAATTTAATTCTGTTTTTTTTAATTCATTATCTGCCTTCATTACTGATGCAAATAAAATTAATAATACTGCTCCAAAATCACCTGGTTGTGTTGAAGACTTTTGGTTGTAATCAGTATTACTCTTCCTATCTGTTGATCCCAATGCATATCCCATTATCCCACCTATTGGACCAAACATTGCCCAACCTAATCCACCCCAAAGCCACTTTTCCCAATTAGCCATCTGAATTTATTTCCATAATTATCGCACCTTTTTCTACTGTTTCACCAATTGAATAATTGATTTTAATAACTATACCAGAAAATGGAGCTTCAAACTCATTTTCCATCTTCATGGCCTCCAATATAAATAATTTTTTACCTTTCTCAATCTTATCACCTTTTTTTACATAAATATTAGAAACTAAACCAGATATTGGTACTGCTATCTTATCAATATCATCTTTTTTATTACTATTATAGCCTAATTTATCCTTTAACTGCTTTGACTCATCTTTTATTTCAACTAAGCATTGATGTTGATTGATATTTAATTCATATTGAGTATTTTTTTTATAATGAATATTATATACCTCCCCATTCAATATTAGTGAATACATATTGTTTGCAACTTTAATTAAATCATAATTAATAATTCTTTTATCAATTGTAATTTCCTTATGATCAATATCTTCTGATAATAATAAATCTAAAACTTGATCATTAATTATGGCTTGATATTTCATTTTAGATTTTTCAAACGGCCTATTTTGGACCAATCATTAATTGGTTCTATTTTGAAATTATTTTCATCTAATTTATTATCACTATCTAATTCTAAATTAATTGCACTAATGCTAGCAGCAAGCACTTCTTTATGGCTTAAAATATTATTCTTATCTATTAAATTTTTGAGTAAAACCTCTAATGTTTTTGTTGAATATTTCCCATTAAAAAATGACTTTTGCCTACAAATTAAATTACAAAATTGTATATTTGTTTTAATCCCATAAATATAAAACTCTTCTAAAGCTCTGATCATGCGATTTAGAGCTTGCTTTCTATCAATACCCCAAGTAATCAACTTAGCTAATAATGGATCATAATAAGAAGAAACTTCTTGCCCTCTTTGAATTCCTTCATCTATTCTTACCCCTAGTCCTTGAGGAAATCTTATTTCTTCAATTACACCTGTTGATGGCATAAAATTTTTAAATCCATCTTCTGCATAAATTCTGCACTCAATTGCATGTCCATGGAATAAAATATCTTTATTTTTATACTTGATTTTTTTTCCATAAGCTATTTTGATTTGCTCATTTACTAAATCAATATTGGTGGTCATTTCAGTGACAGGGTGTTCTACTTGTATTCGAGTATTCATTTCGAGAAAATAATAATTTTTATATTTATCAACTAAAAATTCAATCGTTCCTAAACCTTCATAATTACAAGATGAGGCGATTTTAATTGCATCAGTTGATAATTTTTTCTTAAGATCACTATCAATAAATGGAGAAGGGGCTTCTTCAATAATTTTTTGATAACGCCTTTGTATAGAACATTCTCTTTCTCCAAAAGAAACGATATTACCTTTATTATCTGATAAAACTTGTATCTCTATGTGGTGCGGCTCCTCTAAATACTTCTCTAAGAAAATTCTATCATCCGAAAATGATTTTTTAGATTCGGATTGTGCTAATATTAATAATTCTTTCATTTCTAAGTCTGAGTAAACAACTCTCATGCCTTTACCACCACCTCCAGCACAGGCTTTTATAAGTATTGGGTAACCTATCTTTTTTGCTATCTTTATAGCAGCTCTATTATCCTTTATAGGTTCAATAGTTCCAGGAATAATAGGCACACCTATTTTATTAGCTAATTTTCTAGCTGCTATTTTATCCCCCATCATTGATATAGATTCCGGGGAAGGTCCTATCCAACCAATATTATTGTTAATAATTATGTTTGCAAACTCACTATTTTCTGATAGAAAACCATACCCAGGATGTACAGCATCTGCCTTACATTTTTTTATAATTTTTAATATTGATTTTATATTTAAATATGATTCTTTAGAAGCTGCTTCTCCAACGAAATAAGCTTCATCAGCTTTTAATACATGCAAAGCACATCGATCTACTTCAGAATATATAGCCACTGTTTTTATGCCCATTTCCTTACAGGTACGTATAATTCTTATTGCAATTTCACCACGATTAGCTATTAATACTTTCTTAAACATAGAAAAAATAAATTATTTAATTAGTCATAACTTTATTATAACTTTAAGTATAAATTAATAAGAAATTAGGTCTTATATATTAATAAAAGGAGTTGTATGTACAAATTTGTCATTATATTAACTATCTCTGCTATTTTTGCTCAAATTGAACCTATCTTGCCTGCACAAAAAAATGCAATAAAAAGCTTGTCCAGTGAAAATGGTTTTTCAAATGAGGAATTAAATGAATATCTACTTATTAATTACAATACAAATCTTAATGGATTATCAAAGCCTCAGGCTATTTCTATAATTAAGTCTTTTCAAAGTCAAAATCCACCTCAAGTTCTAACAAACAGTGAACCTGAACTTGCACAAAACCTTGAAATTGGTATGTCAAAGCAATTTTACTTAATTGATGGGAATGTCCTAAAAGGAAAAATATTAGACATTCAAGATAATCGTTGTCATATTCAAACAGCTGAAGGGTTATTAAAAATACCCATGTCAGATATTTTAGAAGAAACAGTAGATTTAATCAAAACAGATGAAGCTCGTTATAAAGGCCCATTGCTTACAGAAGATGAAGAATCGATGGTTGTTAGATCTAATTATGGAGATGTGACAATTAACAAAAGAGATATAAAAACAATGAATCGTTATCATGGAGGAAAACTCGTACCATGGATTGAAGATAAAAAGAAATTTTATCAAGGAGCAGAACAGTTAATAGGTGTATTTTCAGATGACAATGCTTTTGTTTTAGACCCAAATACCTTCTTTTTTAGTGGTTTATCTCTTGGCTATGGTTTTACAGATGATTTTATGGTAACAACAAGATTTGGACCAAACTTTAATGGAGATCTTAACATACAACCTAAATATAGATTCTGGTATAAAAAAACATCTACAAAGGAAAAAGCTTTAACAATTGGATTAGGTATACATAGAGCTTTTTCTACAAAAAAAATGATCGCTGAATTTTCCCATGCCTGGTATATTAATGGTGATCTAGAAAACAGATTAAATGACCAAAAAGATTGTTTTCTCAGCGACCCTGAAAGTAACTGTGCTAATGTACATTATAATGAGTTAGACGATTTTATAGGGAATGATGAAACAAGTCCATATTCAGAAATGTATCTTGTTTATAGTAATCGTAGTAAAAATCCTACTGGCCGAGGGAAAATAGGTTATTCATTAGGTATTGAAACAAATTCTATCTTGATGAAAAAAACTAAAGAATACTCGGATGGTGAAAATACTATAACGCTTATAAGAGATGATTGGGAGTTTAAGTGGCCATTTAGGTTTTATGGTAACTTTGAATATGATCTACAAAAAAAATTAAAACTAGTTGGTTCTATGTGGGTTGATAATAGTAGTCGTTCTGTATATTTTGAAGATGTAATTGATGATTATTTTGGAGAAATTGGAGATCCCTTAACTTTTGATAGTATGGGAGGGAAATATACAATTATAGATTTTGATTTTGGTTTTCTATATGCTGTAAATGAAAATTTTAGATTAGGTATACATTTTCAACAACCATATATTGATATTTATTGGGAGTTTTTTGAATTTTAATGAAATCCTTAATCTATCTAATTTTATTTAGCTCACCATATTTTCAAACATTCAACCCTGAAACAGGAGAGCTAATTGAAGATAAATCTGATTCTACTTCTGTTAAGTATAATAGTCCTACTGGGCAACTTATTGATTCAAATAATAAAATATCTACACCACAACTATTCACAGGTACAACTTATCAAATCCAGAAAATGGCAAGAGACGATGTTATGAAATTTTTTGGCGATGAAATGATTACCTATCAATATTTGGGAGGGGCCACATCATTAGCATCAATTGGACCATCAGGATTAATTGGTCTAATCAGTGGTGCTATTATCCAAGCCATCTTCACAGGTGACGACAGTGGTGATGGCGGACTTGCTATAATTGGTTATTTTGCAGGATTAGGCTTTGGCGCATATGGTGTTCCAAGGTTAATAGCACAACTAGATTCTGAAAAAACTATTTTACTTGAATTAGATCATATTCAATCTCTTTCTGAAAATCAACAGAAAATCTATTTTGATGAATTTAAAAAAGAATTGAAAAGAATAAGACTTGAAAAAATATACAGAGGGGAATTGCAAATTATTACTTTCTCAATAGGCTTACCAATTCTAATGCTCATGATTGGGTCTGCAGTATTTTAAAAATTGTTTAAACTCTTATTTTATCTTACTATTCTTATTGCATTTTCATGCCATCCACTAGTAACAAGGTTTAATGAAATAGAAGATGCAATTTATTATGAAGACTTAACACCAAGCTCTGAGATCTTTAGTGATTCTTTAAAAGTTATGACTTGGAATATACGTTTTTCAGGAGGTCGTATTCCTTGGTTTGGAGATTCATGTGGTGATAGAGTTCTTCTAACTGAAAATGAAATAATGACCAATTTAAATAATATCATTAATTTTATTAATCTAGAAAATCCTGATATTTTATTGTTACAAGAAATTGATATATCTTCAAAACGGAGTGTTTATTTAGATCAAATTCAATATATTATAAATAATACATCCTTTAATTTTGCATCATATGCATCTATGTGGAAAACGGATTTGATACCTATGAATGGACTAGGCAAGGTAGATGTTGGCAATGCTATTTTATCAAAATGGCCAATTACGGATGCTAGTAGAATTCAACTTTCTCTTAGAACAGACCAGGATCCTGTTACACAATACTTTTATCTTAGAAGAAATATGTTAAAAGTTAAAATAGATATACCTATAGATGATTTTTATGTTCTTAATATTCACGCAACTGCATTTGCAACCGATAATACAAAACAAAAACATATTGATGAATATTATAATCAACTAAATCTTGAAAATGAATTAGGGCACTTATTTGTCAGCGGTGGTGATTTAAACTCTATCCCACCAGATGCTCAAAAATATGACTACTGCGAATTTGATCAATGTGAAGAGGAACTATTTCATACTATAAATGATATAGAAGGTCCTCATAGAGAGGGTAGCTACTTTAATAATTTTGATGGTGAGCTTAGCTTACTTAATCCTCTATATATGAAATTTTATCCTGCAATTAATACTAATGTGAAAAATGATAATATACATTTTACACATAGTCAATGGAATAACAACTCTGAAAATGAAATTTACTGGGATCGCAAGTTAGATTATCTTTTTACAAATATAGCTGACTGGTCAGAAACAGGTAAAACACATCAAGAAGCATTCCTTTTATCAGATCATGCTCCTATATCAGCAATTATCTATTTTAATCAATGATTGCTTATATAAAAATATTTATTATTATTTTATTTTTTAATAATTCTAATCTTTATTCAAGGGATATTGCACAAACTTATAATGATGAATTAAGAACATTATCAATTTTCCAACCAAAAACATATTATCCTAATAACCGTTTAGAGTTGAGTACTCATCCTATCTTATTTTTAATCATACCCAATTTAAATATAAAAAAATATCATGGGAAATTTTATAATATTTACTTTGCTTCTAGATACAGTTTTTTATATCCTTCAAATTTATTACGATTGATTCAAAAAGATGGAATTGGCGGCATTTTATCTAATGATCCTAATATTAATATTATAAATAATATGTATGTTTTAAAAAATGAAGGACTTCTATCAAAAATATTTACTAAATCTTCATTAACAGGCAAGTTAGGGTTTTCTATTTGTTATAGTTGTAATTTAGATGATAGAAATATTATTGATTATCCCATAATTTATCCACGTATGTTATTATACAAACATGGTTTTTCAGCTAATTCGGGACTTGATTGGGATTATTCCTTTTCCGAAAATATTCAATTAAAATTTGATATTGATTTAATAATTGTACCAGACAACCAAATATTTTTTGAACATAAATCAATTGTTAATTATCAATTTAATAAAAAACATACTTTAAATTTGGGATATAAAGTAACTCATGGAAACTACCAGTTTGGACGTAGATGGGACCTCTTCCCTTTAATTGATTTAAGCTATCAATGGAATAAATAGAATTTATATTAAAAATTATAGGAGATCACATGACTCAATCAAATAAAATATTTATTAGCCTAATTATAATTTTTGGATTGTTAATTTATTTTAACATAATTAATTTTTATTCAGAAGGAGTTGAAATTAGTTTTGTTTTGGCTATTGATAAAATGTTTGGAATTTTTGTTGGCTATATAGCTACAATACTTTTTTATGAAATTTTTAATTTCCCTCTCATCGTTTTAATTTTGCTTATTGGTGCAATAACATTTACATTTTATTTTAAATTTATAAATATTCGTGGATTCAAGCATTCTATTGATATCATTAAAGGCAAATATGATAATCCTAATGATACGGGACAAATTAGCCATTTTCAAGCTTTAACATCTGCTTTATCTGCTACTATTGGATTAGGAAATATTGCTGGAGTTGCTGTTGCGGTTTCACTAGGTGGACCTGGTGCTGTTTTTTGGATGCTATTTATTGCAATATTTAGTATGACAGCAAAATTTGTTTCTGCAACACTTGCTCAACTTTATAGAACTGTGCATTCAGATGGTAGTGTAAGTGGTGGCCCAATGTACTATCTTGAACAAGGTCTTAGTGAAAGAGATAATGATGGTTGGATAATTAATAAAAATGGATATAAAGTGATTGGCAAAACTTTAGGCTTTCTTTATGCTATTTTTATCATTGGAGGAGCATTTGGTGGTGGAAATATGTTTCAAGCAAACCAATCATATGAATTAGTAGGATCACTAACAGGGATTCCTAGCTGGTTATATGGTATCCTTTTAATGTTTTTAGTTGCCGCAGTTATAATGGGTGGTATCGAACGAATAGGCAAAACAACCGAAAAAATTGTGCCCGCAATGGTTATTTTATATGTTTCAGCTTCTTTGTTTATTTTATTAACAAATATTGATAAACTACCCGGAGTCATTTCATCAATATTTTCTCAAGCATTTAATCCTGACTCAATGTATGGTGGATTTATGGGAGTTCTTGTTATTGGTATAAAAAGAGCTGTTTTTAGTAATGAAGGAGGTGTAGGCTCTGCTGCCATTGCCCATTCAGCAGCTAAAACAGATGAGCCTGTAAGAGAAGGTATTGTCGCAATGATTGGGCCTTTTATCGATACTATTCTAATCTGCTTTATGACTGCTAGTGTAATATTAATTACAGCTGATCAAAATCCTGCAATGAATACTGAAGGAATTAAAGGTGCACAACTGACTTCTGCTGCCTTTGGAAGTGCCATTAGTTGGTTTCCATATATCTTATCTATTGTTGTGTTTTTGTTTTCATATAGCACAATGATATCATGGTATTACTATGGTGAAAAAGGTTGGTTATACTTATCATCAAATAAAAATTCTCTATTTATATATAAAGGAATTTTCTTGTCATGTATTTTTATAGGAGCAATTTCATCTCTATCAAATGTTATTGATTTTTCAGATATGATGATTCTTTCTTGTGCCGTTCCTAATATTATTGGTGCATTTTTTTTACTGCCTAAATTAAAAACTCATTTAAATGATTATTGGGATCGATACGAAAATGGAGAATTTAAAACTTACAAATAAAAAAAAGCCCACATGTTAAATGTGGGCTTTTTTAAATATAAATCAGTTATTTTAAAAGCATAAGCTTCTGTGTTGATACAGTTCCTAATGCTTCAGCTCTTACAATATACAATCCACTAG
>CAYFHL010000006.1:0-26227 GCA_964342955.1 uncultured bacterium | reverse complement strand
ATCATTAATTAATTTTTCGATACCTCGGGCACAACACATTACAAAAGATTACATAGACAAAAATTCAAGAAACTTAAAAGCAAAACGTGCAATAAAGCATGCTCTTAAATTACTAAATACAAATGAAGATAGTGCAATCAAGATTTATACTGTGATTCAAACATCAATTTATGAATATATAAATAATAAAATGGGTTATAATAAGGCTGAATATTCAGTTGATGAAATTATTGTAATAGTTGATAAACATATTACAGAGCATACTAGGGATTCATTAAGAGATATGTTATTAAAAGGTGAATCTATCCGTTTTTCTCCAAATTCAACAACTGATAAGAAAACTGACTTTAAAGAGTTTAAAAAACTTTTAATAAACATTGATAATGAATGGAATTAAGTTAATATTAGTCATTATATTTCATACAGTTATCTATGGTAGTCAAATTGACTTAGATAGATATTACACTAAGGCTTTAGACGCATATAAAAATGGAGACTTTGATTTATCAATAAAAGAATTTGAATCAATCTTGCTAAGTAATAACGAGTCAGCGCAACTATATTATAATTTGGGGAATTCTTATTATAGAAAAGGGCAAATTGGTGCATCAATATGGTCGTATGAAAATTGTCTTAAAATTAATCCAGGCCATGTTGATGCAAAATATAATTTGGAATTAGTTCGTTTAAGAATAAAAGATCGAGTAGAATTACCGAAGGCACCTATATATTTAGATTGGTATTTAACTATAACCAAATATTTTATTACTAAAATTTGGATATTAATTTCAGTTATAATACTATTTATATATTCGTTGTTTTATATGTTTTCAAAATTTAAAGTGATAGAAAAATCAAATAATTTAGGATTAGTATTTATTAGTCTTTTTCTTGTTTCAATTTGGTTTACATCTCATTCACTATGGTTTGAAAAAGATAATTTTGGGATAATTGATAATGCTATTGTTCATGTAAAATCAGAACCAAATAAATTATCTAAAAACCTATTTAAAGTCCATGAAGGTTTAAAAGTATCTGTTAAGGAAATTTTAGTTGACTGGCATAAGATTGAGTTATTAGATGGCAAAACGGGTTGGATAGAGAAACAAAGTATAAGATTAATTGATTAACTGTATTAAAATAGATCAGTTTATATGAAAATTGAAATAATATCAATTGATATATCAGAAGGAAAGATTAAATATCATGATGATGATTTGTTATTGTTATCTGATAAAGATAAACCAAAAAAGGTTGTGCCATTCTTTGCAGAATTTACAAAAAATAATTATGTTAATGCAGATGTTGTGATTACATTAAAAAGTGATATTATTGATATTCTTATTATGGATATAGAAAAAATTGAAAATAAAATTAACCGATCAACCGAAGACCATGAATTAGAATTACTAAATAGATCCTTAGATTTTATTCAAGAAGAGGTCCCACTATGTGATTACAAATTTGATGCTGAAGAAAGGTTGTTTTTAGAATCATTAAGTTTAATTAGTATTAAACCAACTATTCAGCTTGAAGGAAATGAGGAAATTAATGAGATCATTAAGCTAGCAATTCAAAAATCTAATCACATGTTCTTTTATACTTCTGGACCTAAGGAGTCACATGCTTGGTTAATGCCTAAAGGATCAAAAATTATTGATTGTGCAGCAAAAATACATACTGATTTATCTAGGGGTTTTATTAAAGGTGATGTTGTTAGTTTTGAAGATTATTTCAAATGTTATAATTTCAAGGAATGTAAATCTAAAGGGTTTGCGAAAGAAGTTGATAGAGATCACATAGTGCAACCCAAAGATATTATTGAGATAAGATTTAACGTTTAGTTTTTATTTTATTTCATATATAGTTTATACTAACAAAAACAATTTAAATTAACATATAAAATAAATAGTAAAGGAAACATGTCCGGACATAGCAAATGGTCAACTATTAAGAGAAAAAAAGGTGCTGCAGATGCTAAAAGAGGGATTGTATTTACTCAAATTTCAAAAGATATTGCTTTAGCTGCACGTGAAAATGGATCAGATCCTAATTTAAATCCTAGCTTGAGATTGGCAATTAAGAAGGCAAAATCAGCAAATATGCCCTCAGCAAACATTGAAAGAGCAATTAATAAAGGAATTGGCAATATTCCAGGTGTAAAATATGAAAATTATATTTATGAAGGATATGGACCTGGAGGAGTAGCAATACTTATGGAAGTTATGACTGAAAATAAAAAAAGGACTGTTCCAGATATAAGGCATATTATGTCTAAAAATGGTGGAAATTTAGGTGAGGCGGGTTGTGTTAATTGGATGTTTGAAAAGAAGGGTATAATTACAATACATAAACATGGTGTTGATGAAAACAAATTATTTGAAAAATCATTAGATCTTGGTGCAGAGGATTTTTTTGTTAGTGAAGAATTATATGAAATTTCAACCACCCCTGAATCTTTTGGAGAGGTAAGTTTACAATTAGAAAAGAATGGTTATGATATAGATGGAGAGGTAGGATTAATTCCTCAAAATACCGTTGTAGTTAACAATTCTGATTTAGAACAATTAATAACTCTTATTGAAAAATTAGAAAACCATGAGGATATACAAAAAGTATACTCCAATATAAATTATGATGAGATAAGTAATTAAATAAATATGATTATTTTAGGAATAGACCCTGGGTTAATCCAAACTGGTTTTGGAGTAATAAATATTAAAAATGATATTCCTTTATTAGTTGATTATGGAGTTGTAAAGCCAATGCAAAAAGATCCACTCGCATTAAGATTGCTCACTATATACAAAGATGTTGTAGAAATAATAAATAAATATCATCCAATAGTATGTGCAATAGAAGATGTCTTTTATGGTAAAAATATTAAATCTACTTTATTATTAGGACAGGCGAGAGGGGCTGCTATGGTAGCTGCAGGATCAAAAGATATTTCTATTTTTGAATATTCTGCTAGGAAAGTTAAACAGTCAATAACTGGTAATGGAAATGCTCATAAGGAGCAAGTTCAATTTATGGTAAAAGCAAAACTCAACTTAAATTCTTTACCAGAGCCAATTGATGCTGCTGATGCTCTTGCTATAGCACTTTGCCATAATCATCAATTTCGTATTGGAGACATATGATTGTAAGTATTAAGGGTAAATTAGTAAATAAAAAGCCATCCGAAATAATTGTTGAAGTAAATGGTTTAGGTTATTTATGTCATATTTCAAATAATACATATGATAGTCTACCCAAAATAAATGAAGAAGTTTTATTATTAACATATTTCCAAATTACTGAAAATAATCAAGCGTTATTTGCCTTTGCAAATGAAATTGAAAAAGAATTATTTGTTATGTTAATCAGTGTAAGTGGAATAGGCCCCAAAACTGCTATTGTTTTACTATCAGCTGTTTCTCCAGATGAATTTAAGAGGCGTTTAATTGCAGGAGAAGTCAGTATGATGACATCATTGCCAGGTATTGGGCCTAAAACAGCTCGTCGAATTATTGTAGAGCTCAAAGATAAATTTGTGAAAATATTACCGGATGATTTGCCACATGAAGTTTCTAAAATTTCTGATTCTACTTCTGATGCACTAGATGCATTAAGGGCTCTAGGATATCAACAAAATGATATAATTAGTATAGTAAATAAAATTTTTCAATCAGATAATGATATATCTACAGAAGATTTGATAAAAAAAACTCTTAATAAACTACGATAAAATGGAAAATGACAATCAAATAGAAAAAACTGCTTTATTTAAACAACACGTTAAATTAAATGCTAAATTAGTAGATTTTGCTAATTATAAAATGCCTATTTCATATGAAAAAGGAATTATATCAGAGTATCATTGTGTTAGAAACTCGGTTGGAATGTTTGATATTTCACATATGGGAGAATTCGAAATATCTGGTAAAGGAGCATTAGATTTTCTACAAAAAGTTACAATTAATAACGTTAGTAAATTAAATATTGGCCATGCTCAATACTCTGCGATGTGTTTAGAAAATGGTGGTATTATAGATGATTTAATTTTGTATAGAATGGCAGATAAATATTTAATGGTTGTTAATGCTGCAAATATACAGAAAAACTATTTATGGCTTAATAAACATATCAAAGAAGATGTAAAAATAGAAAATATTTCCAATAAAATTTCTTTAATAGCAATACAAGGTCCTAAATCAAAATCCGTATTAGAAAATATATCAGATAAGAGTTTAAATATTCCATTTTATACTTTTATAAATTGCAAAATAAATGATTGTCCTGTTTTGTTAAGCAGAACAGGGTATACGGGAGAATTAGGCTACGAGATATATACTGATCATGACTCGGTTAACCTTATTTGGAATGAATTAATTAAAAAAGGAGTTAGTCCAATAGGTTTAGCTGCTCGAGATATATTAAGACTAGAAATGAATTATTGCTTGTATGGTAATGATATAGATGATTGTACCAATCCTTTAGAAGCTGGATTAAGTTGGATAACATCTTTTAACAAAGGTGACTTCATTGGACTAAACACATTAAAAAAAATTAAACTTAATGGTACAAATAGACAGTTAATTGCTTTTACAATGGAAGATAAAGGTATACCAAGGAAAGGTTATGAAATTTTAACAAATAATCAAGTAATAGGTTCCGTTACTAGTGGCACCCAATCACCAAAGTTAAAAAAGGGTATTGGTTTAGGTTATGTAGAGTCAACTTTTTCAAAATATGGAAAAAAAATTAAGATTAAAATTAGAAATAAAAAATTAGAAGCTAAAATAATAAAACCACCATTCTTAAAATCTACATCATTACATTTAAAGTAAAATATTATGGGTAAAAAACACTATAAAAAAGAAATTATTGGTATTTTATTAATAACAATATCTGTGTTTACTGCTCTAAGTTTTCTTACATATGATCCATATGAAACTCCAACGGGTTTATCTCCTGAATTTGCAAGATCAAATATAATGGGGAATTTTGGTGTTTATGTTTCATATTACTTAATGAAGTTTACATTTGGATTGGGTGCTTTTTTTATTCCATTGATTATTTTTATATATGGTTATTGTTTGTTTTCCCATAAAAAAATAAATAATTATTTCAAGACAACATCATACATCTTTTATTTAGGGGTTTGGATATCAGTTGTAACGGGCTTAATTGGAAAATTATTGGGTGCTTGGTGGAAAGTTGAGTATTCTGGTAGTGTTGGTTGGGCTATTACTAATCTATTCTATGATATATTTGGTTCAATTGCATTAATGATTCTATTAATGATTTTATTAATGATAATTATAAGCGGATACTTTAAGTTTTCAATTTATAGTTATTTGCAATACTTATTTAGTAACATGAAAAATAGAATTAATAAATGGAAAGAAGATAAGGAAAAAAATAATAGAGTTTTAAAAAATAAATCCGAATTAGAACAAAATATAGAATTTATGGAAACAGATGAAATAAACACAGATGTTGATAAGGAGAATGAAGATATTCAAGAAGAAAAAAATACTGTTAATAATGACCAGATTATGTCTGATAAAATTGAAAGTAAAAACAATTTAGTTATTAATGAGTTAAATGATGACTTACAGGAAAAAGATGATTTATATAACAATGATATAGAAAAAGATATAGAGATAGAGGAAGAAATAGAGATTGATGAAGGTGATTTAGATTCAGAAAAAGATAGACAAGCAAAATATAGACAATATAAATTACCAGTTACAGATTATTTGAATGATCCAATTGAAATTGGCAGTACTCAATCTGAAGAAGAGTTAAAAAACAAGGCCAATCATTTAGTTCATTCTTTAGAAACTTTTGGTGTAAAAGGGCGAGTTGTTAGAATTTCACCAGGACCAATAATTACTTTGTTTGAAATAGAACCTGATGAAGGTGTTCGCGTAAACAAATTTACAAATTTATCTGATGATTTAGCACGAGTCATGAAAGCACAAAGAGTTCGTATTATTGCTCCAATACCTGGGTCAAAATCGGTTGGCATAGAATTACCAAATGAAAATCCTGGAATCGTTTATATTAAAACTATTATTAATTCTGAACAATACATTAAATCCAAATCTAAATTAACAATTAGTTTAGGTAAAACAACAAGTGGTGAAGCATATGTATTTGATTTAGGTAAAATGCCGCACTTACTAGTAGCAGGTGCAACTGGAGCAGGCAAATCAGTATGTATTAATACTATTATAGTTTCAATTTTATATAAAGCCAAACCAGATGAAGTAAAATTTATTTTGATGGATCCCAAAAAAGTGGAATTATCAACATATAAAAGTTTAGAATCATATC
Organism: uncultured bacterium; assembly: GCA_964342955.1. Taxonomy (GTDB): domain Bacteria; phylum Fidelibacterota; class Marinisomatia; order SCGC-AAA003-L08; family D37C17; genus CAYFHL01. Next base: position 19,900 of record CAYFHL010000006.1, on the reverse strand, counting down.
ATCTAATTACTGCACCAAATATAGATGAATATGTTATGACGACACCAGAAAATTCTGTGGGTATTTTAAATTCTGCAATAGTTGAGATGGAAAGAAGATTTCAGGTTTTTGCTGATGCTAGAGTTCGCAATATATCTGAATATCATATAAAACAAAAAGATAATTTAGAATTAGAAGTTATTCCATATTTAGTTGTAATTATAGATGAATTAGCAGACTTAATGATAAATTCAGGAAGAGCTGTTGAAGAACCTATTACAAGGCTTGCCCAAAAAGCTAGAGCAGTAGGAATTCATTTAGTCGTCGCAACACAACGTCCCTCTGTAGATGTAATTACGGGCTTAATCAAATCAAATTTTCCATCAAGGATTGCATTTCAGGTCTCTTCAAAAATTGATTCAAGAACAATTATTGATCAAATAGGAGCTGAAAAATTGCTAGGTAAAGGTGATATGCTATTTCTTTTACCTGGATCAGCAGTGCCAATAAGAATTCATAATGCCTTTATTACTTTAGAAGAAATTGAATCGATTATGACACATATTACAAGTCAACCAAAACCTAATGAAATGGAACTTCCCAAAATACGAGATGAAAAAAAAGAAGGTGATTTTAATATTGATTCTAATCAAGATGAATTATTAAAGGATGCGGCAGTTTTAGTTATTCAACATCAGCAGGCGTCTGTATCTTTACTCCAAAGAAGATTTAGAATAGGATATAGCCGTGCAGGAAGGCTCATTGATGAACTTGAAGCATTAGGTATTATTAGCGGATACAGTGGAAGCAAAGCAAGAGATGTTTTAGTTGATGAATCATATGTTCAAAATATATTTAACGAATAAATTTTTATTAATTTTATTATCTAGTTTTTTATTTTCACAGCCTAGATTTAGTCAGTGGTTAGATAAAAATAAATCTCTAATTGAATCAGATTATAAAAGTATAACTTTTATTTATAATAATTTTTCAAACAACCAAAATACTTATCAAGATGTTATTCAGAAGTGCAAATTAACTTTAGGCCTAGATAACAAATTTAGATTTGAAAATGAAAATAAAATTATTATATCGAATGGTACAGATTGGAGAAGTTATGATATCCGAACAAATCAAATTTTTATCTATGATATAGATATGAATATAGAAAAAATAATATCAGATTTAAATAATTTTTCAAAATTAAAAAAAAATATTCTTTCTCGAATGATTTTTATGAATAAAGAATATCATTTTGATACACCTTATTTAAAACAGCCATTTCTAATTAATATTTCAGAAGATGGAATATTAGAATCAATTATTGTTAAAAATAATTTTAAGCTTTCACAAATTAAAATATATAAAGAGGATTCGCTAAATTTATCCATTAACAAAAAAAACATAATGGAATTTGATTTAAGAAAAAAATAACAATGAAAAAAAGCATATTCAACAAAAATTTTTTTATAGGATTAATTTTTGGTGTAATCGGATTATACTGGGCGTTTCAAGATTTCAGCTTTTCTGAATTTAGATCTTCAATCAACAATGTAAAACTTTTCTTTATTTTTTCTGCAATTATTGCCTTATGGATTTCTATTTGGTTGAGGGGTATTAGATGGAAATATTTATTTCAATATGATGAAGCTATTAAAGTTTCTTCTTTATATAGAGCGCAGTGTATTGGTTACTTCGGTAATAATATTTTACCTGTACGTATTGGAGAACTACTAAAATCATATATTTTATCACAAGAATATAGTTTGCCCAATAGCTATGTCTTTGGTACAGTCGTGTTAGAAAGGATCTTAGATTTATTTTCCTTAGCTATATTAAGTATAGTTTTATTAATTATTTATAACTTACCAATAGAGATAAAAATAAATATTATAATTTTAATTATGATTATTCTAGTATTAGCATTAATATTTTTTTTCTTGATTAAGTATTTAAGTAAAAAACAAATTAATTACAGAATCATAAATTTATTTATTGATGGGATATCTGGATTAAGAATAGAAATAATTTTTCCAATCTTATTAACTAGTGGAATGATGTGGAGTATATATTGGTTAGATGTATATTTAATACAAAAAGCTTTAGGTCTAAATATGACATATGCTCAATCATTATTAGTATTAATATTATCATCTATATCTTTATCAATACCCTCTGCCCCAGGTATGATTGGCACATTCCATGCAGGGGTAAAATTTACTATGACTAAAATATTAGACTATCCATCAGTTGAAAGTAATTCTTTTGCAATACTTTTACATTCATATAGTTATATATTTTTAACAATTTTAGGTTTATACTATTTTATAAAAAGTGGATATAATCAACTGACAATAAAAAATATTGTGTCTAGTTCATATAATAATATAAAGTAAAAATTGAAAAAATTATTGTAATTTTCTAATAGAATAGTTGATTCCTTTTAAATGAAAGCATTATTAAAAAATACATATATAAAATACTTAAATAATAAATATAATCGTAAGTATAATGATAAGTATGAGAAAAAACAGATTTTAGATAAAACTTTTCTTTTAAGAAAAAATTCAATTAAAGAAAGTAATGACTATGATTATGCATGGTTGTTATTTCTCGGAATTAATTCAAAAATAATTTATGATGTTGGATGCAATGTAGGGCAATCAAGTATTTTATTATATTATAATAACAATTCAAAAAAAATTGTATTAATAGAGCCAAATCCGTTTGCTCTGTCATTGGCTGCTGAAAACATAATAATTAATAATTTATCAGAGCAAACTACATTTATAGCTAAGGCTGCTTCAAATACCTCCGGAGATAAAGTTAAACTTTGGGGAATAGCACATTTTTCTGGCAGAAGTATTCTCCAAGATTTTTCAGAAAGTGGAAATTTAACAAATAATTCAACATTAGTTACAACAACAACTTTAGATGATATATATAGCAGAGATCAATTATTACCTGATTTAATTAAAATAGATGTAGAAGGAGCGGAGGTATTAGTTCTTGAAGGTTCAACAAAAATTGCATCTAATAAACAAACAAAATTTTTTGTTGAAGTTCATTCGAGTAATAGATTATCTATAATAGATAATACACAAAAAATATTAGATTGGTGTAAAAAAAATAATTATAAAGCATTTTATTTATCAGAACACATTGAGTTAAAAGATAGTAATTATATAAAACATAGAGGTCGATATCATATTTTATTACTTCCTAAAGAAAAAGAATATCCTAAGGGATTATCAAATATAAAACAAGGTGCAGATTTTAATGAAATTAAATCAGAATATTATTCAGAAATTGTATAAGAATATATTTGAAATTATTATTAATAATTATTTATGTTTATTTTTTATAATTTCAATAGGTTCTATATATTCTCAAATTGAGATACCTAATAGTTTTTCAAATACTGGAGAAAGATATATAACGAGTAAAGATGGAATAATTAGAATGTATATTAATGTATGGGGCCATGTCGAAAATCCTGGTAGAATTTTAATAAAAGAAGGGACTGATATCGCAACATTGTTAGCATTAACAGGTGGTCCCAAAAAAGGGGCTAATATGAGAAAAGTTAGAGTGTATCACGAATTTAAAAATCAAGATGGATCGCACATGGAATTAATTAATTTCAAACAATTTATTGATACTGGTGATAGATCAGATTTTATTTCTATACAACCTAATGATACTTTTATAATTAAACAAACTAATTGGTCATATTTTATTCAAGAGATTGCAACAGTTAATACTTTGATGAGTCTTGTCAGTGTATATTTAAATTTTAATTATATTTTAACTAATAATGATTAATAAACGAATATATTTAATATTAATAAATATTTTTTGATATTATGGCTATCATAGACAAAGAAATAAATTATTTAGAAAATAATTTTACTGAAGAGCAAATCACATTAAAAGATATTTTAAGAAAGCTATATAGAGGGAAATGGTGGATTATCGTCTTTTCATTTTTATCATTACTAGTATCGATATATTTCACTTATTCTACTCCTCCAATTTATCAAGCAACTGCAACAGTAATGATTGAAAAAAATAGTAAGGCTAATGCGCTTTTTAACTTTAATGCAAATAATAATTTTAAAATGTCTGATGAGGTCGCTGTAATAAGATCACGTACTATTTCTGAAGATGTTGTTGAAGCATTATGGAATTCAAATAAAAGAAATCGATTATATGTTTTTGGAACAAAGACTTTTGTTCCAAGAGGACAAAGATTAAGAAGGCCAATTAAAAAAATATTAACCTTAGGAAAATGGACGCCTGAAAAAAGTAAACCCCCTAAATATTATGATGATTATTCAAAGAAAATAGGCGAAAAATACTATAGAAATATTTTGAATTCTTTGCAGATTGGTAATAAAAGAGGTACAAATATTATACAAATTTCTGTTAATACTCCACACCCCTATGAATCAACATTAATAGCTAATTTAGTTGCAGAAGCATATAGAATAAGAGATAAGGAGTGGTCTAGCAATGAATCGACAAGTTTAAATACATTTTTACAAGATAGATTAAATGAAAAAGAATTTGAAATAGAAATTATTGATGAAAAAATAAAACAATATAAATTAAATAATGAAATATATGATCTAGATGGGAATGTAGCTAATCTTTTAAATAGTTTAACTACTATTGAGTCAAAATTCAATAATACAGAATTAGAAATAAATATATTACATAGTCAAAAAGAATATTATTTAGATCAAGTCTCAGATATTGAAAAAGATTTGACTAATAAAATGCTAAATTCAATTAATTCTCAATTATTTAATATTAGAACGCAGGTTGATGATAAAGAATCTGAGTTATTAAGGAATAAAATAGTTTATGGTGAGCAACACGAAGCTGTTCAAAAGACTAAACAGGAATTAGAAAGTTTAAAGTTGCAACTAAAAAGCAAAACGGATGAATTAATATCTACAGGATTATCAATTGTTGACCCTCTGGAATATCGACAGGACTTAATGAGTAATTTATTAGTTATAGAAACAGATTTACATCAATTAGAAACTAAAAATAAAGAGTTTGAAAAATTAATTCAAAAATACAAAAATGAAATAAAATTATTGCCTGAAAAACAATCTTATTTAGGCAAATTAAAGAGGGAAAAAGAAGTATTATCTACAACATATTCATTTATGAGGCAGAAAATGGAAGAAGCAAGAGTGAGTATGGCTTCAGAACCTGGCAAAGTACGTATAGTTAACAAAGCAGAAGAGCCTTCTCGACCTATAAGTCCAGATATAAGTAGAAATTTATTAATGGGTATTGTTTTAGGATCTCTCTTAGGGCTTGGTATTCATATAGGAATTGAGTATTTTGATAATACAGTTAAGTCTATAGAATTTATAGAAAGAAAAAATTTACCAGTTCTTTCAATTATACCCTCTATATCTAACCATCAAGTAAAAGATGTATCAAATTCGGGTAAAAATATTTTGACATCTTCGATAGGTTCTCTCCAAAGAAGATTAATTACCCACGAAGATCCTAAATCACCAATCTCAGAATCATATAGAAGTTTACGAACAAGTTTAATGTATACTAAAAAAGGTGGACATGGGGTAATTATGGTATCTAGTCCAGGCCCAGGTGAAGGTAAGACTACAACAATAATCAATTTAGCTATAACTTATGCTAATTTAGGTAAAAAAACACTATTAATAGATGGCGATTTAAGAAAGCCCGTATTAAATAAAATTTTTAAAATAAATGCAACAACTGGATTAACAGAATATTTAAGTGAAGTTGAAAAAGATTGGAAGTCTATAATTAATAATACGGACATTCCTAATTTAGATATAATTTATAGTGGTACAATCCCACCAAACCCTTCAGAATTGTTAGGTTCACAATTAATGAAAGATTTTGTAGAAATTTTAAAAAATAAATATGAAGTTATTTTATTTGATGCACCACCTATTATGGCAGTGACTGATGCAGTAGTCCTTTCCAGACTTATTGATCAATTTATTCTAGTAGTAAGGTTTGGTCGTACAGATAAAGATAGTATAAAGCATACATTAACCTCATTATCAAATATAGATATAAAACTTACAGGTGTAGTATTAAATGATTTAAATACACAAAATTCATATTATTCTAAAAATTATTATAATTACCATCAATATTATTATTCAGACGAAGAATCATCTTAAGATATTCAATATGAATAAAATTAATTTAAAACAATCATGGGATCAAATTATAACGCATAGAAAGGGGTGGTTAGATTTTAATTTAAAGGAAATATGGAAGTATAGAGATTTATTTAAAATATATATACATAGAAATATTGTAACTCAGTATAAGCAAACTATTTTGGGACCTCTTTGGATTTTAATTCCACCTGTGTTAACAACTCTTGTTTTTACAGTAATATTTGGAAATATTGCACAAATCTCAACTGATGGATTACCCAAACCATTATTTTATATGGCAGGAATTGTAACGTGGGGTTATTTTTCTAATGTTTTATCATCTACTAGTAATTCTCTAACAGGGAATATGAGCATCTATGGGAAAGTTTATTTTCCACGTTTAATTATACCATTATCAATGTTGATTAGTAGTTTGATTCGTTATTTTATTCAATTATTTTTATTTGGGGCTATGATTTTTTACTATAATTTTAGTAACCCCAATATTTTACAAATAAAAATACATTTATTTATATTTCTTCCAATCATTATTATAATAATGGGACTTCAAGGATTAGGTTTTGGACTACTATTTTCTGCAATAACGTCTAAATATCGAGATTTTCGTTTTCTTATTAGTTTTGGTTTACGTTTATTAATGTATGCCTCTCCCGTAGTTTTTCCTCTTTCCATTGTCTCAGATAAATACAAAAATATAATTTTAGCAAATCCAATGACTGTAATTATAGAATCCTTTAGATATATGGTTTTTGGTGTTGGAGAAGTTAGTCTCAATGCAATATTATACTCAATAATATTTACTATTATGATATTTTTGTTTGGTTGTTTAATTTTTAATTATATAGAAAAAGATTTTATTGATAGTGCTTAATCATGTATACAGCAATTGAAATAAATAATTTATCAAAGCAATATAGACTTGGAATATTAAATAGGAGTTCCTTCAAAAATGAATTAAAATATTTTTGGAGTAAATTTTATAATCCCCAAAATATGACATTGCCAAAAGATCATATTTGGGCATTAAAAGATGTTAATCTAAAAGTTGATCAAGGTGAAATTTTAGGAATAATTGGAAAAAATGGTGCAGGGAAATCGACTTTATTGAAGATACTTTCAAGAATTACACTTCCTACATTGGGCACAATTAAAATTAAAGGTAAAACTGCAAGTTTACTAGAGGTTGGTACAGGCTTTCATCCTGAATTAACTGGCAGGGAAAATATATATTTAAATGGATCAATTATGGGAATGACAAAGTTTGAAATTGATAAAAATTTTGATAAAATCATTGATTTTTCTGGTGTTGAAACCTTTTTAGATACGCCTGTAAAGAGGTATTCTAGTGGTATGTATGTACGTTTAGCATTTTCAATCGCAGCACACTTAAACCCAGAGATTTTGTTTTTAGATGAGGTTTTAGCTGTAGGGGATGTAAAATTTCAAAAAAAATGTTTTGAGAGAGTTGGAAAGTTATCCGTCAGAGGTAAAACAATCCTGATTGTGTCTCATAATTTACTAACAATCAGAAGGTATTGTACTAAAGTAGCTGTTTTAGATAAAGGAAAAATGAATTTTATTGGTTCAACTAATAGTGCTATAGAAAAATATAATATTGATTTAGGTATAAACAAAAATAAAACGATATTTAGAAATTCAATTATTAATCAAATTTCAATAGATACAATAAGTAGAGAAAAACATTCGATCTATATTGAGAAAATTATTTTAAATGTAAATTTTAAAAATGATAATGATATCCCTAATTTTACATTTGGTTTTCAAATTTCAAAAGGTCCTAATTCTATTATATCAATGAATAATGATCACAATGGATATATTATTGAGAAACTTAAACCCTTCAAAGCACTAAATATTAAATTTGATTTATATAATTTAAGTTCAGGCGATTATAGTGTTTCAATTTGGTTAGGTTCTAATGGCAAAGATTTTGAACATCATTTTGAAGCATTAAATTTTAAAATTAATCCACATAAAGATAACTACTTTAAAGATATTCCAGCCCAAGATAATATAATTTCACCCAAACAAATTCAATGGGATATTAATTAATATTTTTAACAATAATGATTTAAATATTTATTAATTAAACTAATTATGAAATCTGACCCTAAAATATCTGTTTTAATGCCTGTTTATAATGATGAAAAGTATATTTTGGAAGCAATTGAAAGTATTTTAAATCAAACATATATAAATTTTGAATTTATTATTATAAATGATGGATCTACTGATAATAGTTTGAAAATTATTCAATCATTTAATGATAATAGAATTAAAATTATTAATAATGATAAAAATAGAGGTATTGCATATAGTTTAAATAAAGGCCTAGATATTGCGAAATGTAAATATATTGCTAGAATAGATGCAAATGATGTAGCACATCCTACTAGGCTTGCTGTTCAGAAAGAATATCTAGATCAAAATGAAGTTGATTTAGTTGGTACTAATTATATTGTAATTGATAAGAATTCTTCAATTATACGATATAGTTCCATAAGGGAGTTTGATCCAGATGAAACCCAAAGCTATTTAGCTTTTTATAATATTTGCCATTCATCTATTATGGTAAGATATTCAATATTATCTCATTTAGATAATATATATAACAATGTATTAGTTGAAGATTTTGATTTATATCAAAGGCTTTCATACAAATCAAATTTTTTTATTATAAATGAGAACTTAATGAAGATACGTAAATTAGATACTGGTTTATCAAGTGATTTCAAAAAATTAGAAAAACAAATTGATTTGTTAAGAATTCAACAATTAAAAGAAATAAATTTACATCCTAATGATAATCAGAAGATTATTCATTCAAATTTAGTAAATAAGTATTTTGAAAAATTAGAACATTTTTCTCTGATAAGTATATTAAATTGGATAAGATTACTCATTTATAATAATAATAAAACAGAATTTTATTCAATTAAATATTTTAATAATGAATGGTATACTAGAATAAATAATTTGTTTAAACTAAGACAAAATAAAACAATTAATGAAATTTATAAGTATAGTGAAATTATTAAATTGATGGATAAGAAAGTTAATTTATATTCATTATTATCTTATTATTTTAAAAATTAAAATGGAAAATTTATCAGTAATAGGAATTGGCAAGCTAGGTCTATGTATATCTTTAATTTTAGAAAAGATAGGATTTAAGGTTTTTGGTATTGATGTAGATTCCAAATATGTTGAACTTTTAAATAATAAAAAATTTAAATCAACTGAACCGAAAGTAAATGACTATTTAAAATCTTCATCAAACTTTTTGGCAACTACAGATTCTAAAGTAGTACTAAATTCAGATATAATATTTATTTATGTAGATACGCCATCATTGCCAAATGGTAGATATGATCATTCTCGAATAGATCAGGTAGTGGATGAGTTATTAAAATTAGGTTCCCAAAAAAGTAAAAAGCATATTATTATTGGTTGTACTGTCATGCCTGGTTATTGTGATCTTTTAAAAAATAAAGTTCATAAGTTGGGGTATATTGTTTCATATAATCCAGAATTTATAGCTCAAGGCTCTATTATAAATGATTTATTAAACCCTGATTTAATTTTAATAGGAGAAGGCGATAAATATGTAGGAAAGTATTTAGAAAAAATTTATTCATTATTTGTCCAAAATAAACCTACTATTCATAAAGTTAGTCCGAAAGAAGCAGAAATTTCAAAAATAGCATTGAATTGTTTTTTAACAACAAAAATAGCATACGCTAATATGATAGGTGATATTGCTAATCTCGCTGGATGTAATCCTGACGTTATTCTTGGAGTAGTTGGTTCAGATTCACGGATCGGTGAAAAAAATCTTAAATACGGATATGGTTTTGGTGGTCCTTGTCTGCCAAGAGATAATAGAGCACTTAAAATTTATGCAAAGGATATTGGAGTAGATGCTAATATTAGTGCAGCAACTGATAAGGCAAATAAATTACATTTAGAATATCAAATTGAAAATTTTGTAAAAAATAATAATAAAGAAAAACAGATTATATTTTCAGATATTTGCTATAAAACAAATACTAATATTATTGAAGAATCACAAAAACTTGCTTTAGCGGTTAGTTTGGCAAAAAAAGGATACAAAATTTTGATTAAAGATAGAAAAGAAGTTGTTAAAAAAATAAAATATGTTTACGGCGATTTATTTGATTATTAAAATTAAATATTTTGGGTTTTCTTATGGTAAAAAAAATATTATATAGATTAAAAAGAAATTTATTATTAATGCAAAAACATAGTAAAGTATTCTTTTCCCGTGCAGAGTTAGCGAAAGAATATAATTTTCAAAAGGCAAAAGATTATTGGCACAATGTACCTCAAGCACAAGGTGCAACTCCTTGGGATACAAAAAAATTGAAAAATATTTCTGATGATGATTTAATTGAGCAATTTAATAAAGAACAAATAAAATCTAGAAAAAAAGATGAAAGGAAATTAGGATTTAGTTTAGCATTAAAAAGTATAAATGAATTGAAAGATCCTTTAATTATTGATTATGGAAGTGGTATTGGATTTTATGGATTTGAGATATTAGATAAGTTTCAATCAGCAAAGGTTACATTTATAGATATTAATAAAGCTAATTTATTAATAATAGATAGAATAGCAAAAATAAAAGGGTATAGCAAACGAGTTAAAACAATTCAAGTTGAAGATGAAAGAGCTGAAAAGCTCAATTTATCAGAACAATATGATTTTATTATTTCTATGGGAGTATTGCATCATACGCCTCATGCAAAAAAAATAGTATCGAACTTAACACTTTTTTTGAAAAAAGATGGGATATTTCAAGTTATGCTATACAATAAACATTTTAAAAAAAGATTATCAATTTACAAAGGCTACAAAATAAGTAATTCTGAATTTGGAGAGTTAACTGATCCTAAAATTAATAATTTAAAGAATCCCTATTCGGAAGATTATGATGATAAAAAAACATTAAGATTATTTGGAGATCGATATAGGATGATTAGTAAAGATTATCCTACTACAGATTATAATACTTATCGGTTTTTAAAAACTAAATAATTTATTTTAGAAATTTTTTGTTTATAAACATTGCATCAATTTCCATTAACCGACCTTTTCTTCTAATCACTTTATATATATCAAATAGTTCAAAGTTGTATTTATATAAATATGAAACGATTTTTGGGAAGCTACCTTGGTTTAGATAAGAATTAAAAATAGAGATTTCTGTATATATAATTTGTATTTTTTTATTTTCAAATAAATTTTTTGCACCTTTTAACGCATCTAATTCTGAACCTTGAATATCTAGCTTTAGAAAATTAATATATTTAATATTATTATCATTGCAAAAATCATCAATCTTTATACAATCAACATTTATTATTTTAACAGTTTTTAATTCGTTGTTTCCCCAATATTTTTTTGCTATGATTTCACTTTTTAATAATGAACTAGTTTTATGATTTTGATTAATATTAAACTTTAATCGTTTGGTTTTATTGCTTATAGCAAGCCTGTAAGTAAAAGTTTTTGGATCAGAAATGGAAAGTTTGCTTAGATCATCATAAGATTTAGGTATTGGTTCGAAAGCGTATATATAGCTTTTAGGAAGTAGTGTTCTATAAATTTTTGTCATCTCACCCTTATTAGCACCAACATCAAAAATAATAATATTTTCATGATCATTTAAAATAGACTTAATGGTATAAAACTGATTTTTTTTTTGATTAAAATTGCTAGTTGATCGTTTAATTTCGTAGCCACAAAATTTAAAAAATTTTGATAAAATAATTTTTAGTATAATTATTACTCCTCTCATCAAGTAGTTTATAATAAATTAAAAATGATAAAAATATAAATAATAGTGTAAATGAGTTAATTAATACCAAATATTAACCTAAATTTATTAGATGATAATATATAAAATAGTTTATTATAAAATTATACAGAGATTATATTAAACTAAATTTGAATAGCAAATTGATATTTAATAATGAGTATTAGCGCTTACATTACAAGCTATAATAAGGGAAAATATCTTTCTAAAGCAATTGAAAGTATTTTATCTCAATCTTTAAAACCTAATGAGTTAATTATTGTGGATGATTTTTCTAGTGATGAATCAAAATTAATAATTGAATCATTTAAAAATCGTTACCCAAACATTATAAAAACAGTTTTTAATCCCAGCAATTATGGGGTAACTAAATCTAGAAATATTGCTATTACAAAATGCTCCTCAAATATAATTACTTATCTGGATGCAGATGATTATTTCTTACCTAATAAGTTAGAATCAGAGTTTAATCTTATTAGTAAAAATGATAAGGTGAGATGTGTCTTTTCTAATGTTCTTTACTTAGATAAAAACGGAAATGAAAATGGTTTTTTTGCTGATAAAAACGATCAGCCTGCTGAAGGGAATATTTTAGTTGAAAGTTTTGTTAGATCATATAATGTGCAATCTGGTAGGAATATACATTTCGAAATGTTTTATAAAACAGCTGCATCAGAAATTGGATATTATGATGAAAGAATAAAAATTTGGGAAGATTGGGACTTTCGAATAAGAATGTCAAAAAATAATAATTATGCTTATTGCCCAAAAGTAAACAGTGTATATAGAGATATAAAAGATGGCCTTTCTAAATCTGATATAAAACTTCATTATAGAGAACAGGTTAAAATATATAATAATAATAAATTGTTATTAAATGATCTTAGTTCTAAAGAAAAAGATCTTATTAAAAATAGAATTTTTTCACAAATAAAATATTTTTTTGAATTAATATTTTTGAATAGAAGTGAAAAATATGATTTTATAAATAAAATTTATTATAGTTTAGATTTTTTTAGAACATTTAAGACAATAAAAACAATGAAGTATCTGATTAAATTATATTTAGGTAAAATAAAATAGATGATAACGATATTTTCAACACCTAAAAACTTTGAAGGTATATATAAAATAATTCAGATGAATGCGTTACAAAGTTGGAGAAAAATTTCACCAGATATTCAAATAATAATACTTGGCGATTCAAAAGGAAGTCAAGCTGCTGCGAATGAAATTAGTGCAGATTATATACCCAAAGTTTTATCAAGTAAGCAAGGAACTCCTATTTTAAGCGATTTGTTTAGACAATCTGAAAATATAGCAAAATTTTCAATTATGACTTTTATTAATTCAGACATAATTTTACCAGAATCATTTTTAAAAAATGTAAAAATAGTTGAAAAATATTTTTCAAAGTTTTTATTAATTGGTCACAGATGGGATATAAATATTGAAAGTATTATTAACTTCAATGATGAGAATAAAATAAAAATATTTTGGAAGGATATATTATTAAAAAGTCAAAAACATGATTGTAGTGGTATAGATTATTTTGTATTTAGAAAAGGTCAAATGAAAAATATACCAGATTTTGTTATTGGTAGATGGGGATATGATAATTGGATAGTTTGGAATGCAAGGCGAAGTTTAATACCTGTAATTGATGGTAGTGAAGAGATTTGTGCTGTCCATCAAAATCATGATTATACATTTCATAAAATTAGAGATAGAGAGCATTCAAAAAATAATTCAGAAGCTTTGAAAAATAAAAAAATATATCAAAATAAAACAATGAATATATTGGATTCTACTTATGAGTTAAAATCTTCTAAAGTTGAAAGAAAAAATAATAAATCTGATAAGATAAGATACTGGAAAAGAATGCGACTTGTTTTTCCAGAGCTATCATTATTATTTAAAGTAATATATAAAATTAGAGCAAAATGGGTTTCAATTGAAATATAAGCCTTTAATCACTTTTGGAATAACAGCATTCCAAGAAGGAGAATTGCTAAAAGATGCAATTGATTCTGTAATAAATCAAACTAATAAATTATGGGAATGTATTTTAGTTTTAGATGGTGGGGCAGATCAGAAAACTACCCAAATTTATAATGATTTTAGCCATCCCTGTTTCATAAAGTACCAATTTTCAAATAATCAAGGTCCATATACAACACGTAGAAAAGCTATTGATTTATCAACAACAAAGTGGTATTGTCATATTGATGGAGATGATATGATAACAAAAAATTGTTTTGAGATTTTAATCAATGCCATTAAGAATAATAAAGACGCTGACATATTGTACGGTGATATAGAATTTATTTATAGTAAAAAACAAAAAATTATATCATATAAAAATATTAATAAAAATAAATTGCCATTTTTTTTATATGGAACTGTCGTAATAAAAAAACAAATATTTTATGAATTAAATGGATTTGAAAAAAAATTAAATTTTGGTTCAGCAGATAGAGACTTTTTAATTAAATGTGCTCAAAAAAATAAGGTTTTTATTTATGTTGGAAATCATGTTATATATAAAGCAAGAAAATTACCAAATAGCAATAGTGCAAAATGGACCAATGATATATCATTAAGAAATTATTTAGTTAGATATTATCATAGTAAATATGCATTGTATTATATAAAAAAGAAGCATTATAAATATTTTTTTTACAAAGATATTAAGCCAATGCTTAAGCATTATTATCAAAAGAAACAATTCTTAAAATTATTATATATAATTTTAATATTGGGGTATGAATCAAATATGATTGTACTAATTTTTATAATTCAATTAATATCTGGAAAAATTAATGATTCTGAATAACTTATATTCATAGAGAATAATTTATTAATACTAATAAAAAATTAATAATAGCATATAGTTTTGGTAATTATTATCAAAATTATATTCCTCCATTTACAGCATCAGCACTAAAATGTTTTGAAGATACTGATGTTTTAGTATTGTCATTGAATAAACTAAAAAAAACTATTCAAAAAAAGTTAAATAAAATCAATAAGAATAAAATTAAGATAATTGATAATTATAATCCAATTCAAGGATATACTTATAAAGATGTTGAATCTTATATAACAAAAAATCAATTTAATAGATTTTTAAGATTTATTATTCCTCATTCATTAATATCTAATTATTTACAAGTATATATTGGAGATATTGATATATTCTATATTAATAAATTAAATATTGGTAAATCTTCATTATTTGATAGGGAAGAAAATATTATTAATAATACACAATTAAGTTTTAATAATATATCTAGAATAAATGAAAAGGGTGAGCCTACATTTAGATTGGGAGGACTTCATTATATATCAGTAGAAAAATATTACAAATTATATCAAAATAAAATTAAAAAAATTCAACAAGATAAGTTAGCTTTCCTTGAATTGGTTAAATATGCAAGATCAAATATTGGAATTGAAGAATATTTGCGTGATGAGCATTTATTATTTTCAATGTTAATAGAAAGAAATAAAATTAAAATTATGACTAAACTTTTAAATAATAATAAAAGAAGAATTTATGGTTTACATTTTAGTGATTTAAGAAATAAAATTAAAAATATTAATAGTTTTAGTTTATTTCAAATGGATTTAAGTAATCAAACTCAAAGAGAATTACTATCTAATATATTCTATTTAATTGTTAAAAATAAATATTTTTACTTCTTCTTTAAACAAGATTTTATTAGCCTAATCTTATACTATTATAAATTAGTATTGAAAAATCATCCTAATGAATAAAAAAAATAAATATATAAAAATAATAAATATTTTACCTTCATTAAATATTGGGGGTGCACAAAAATCATTGCTTGCTATTAGTGATTCTGATCATAATTATAATATTAAAAGGAAAGTAATTACTATTATTTCAAAAGATGGTGCTTTAAAAAATAAATTCATAAAAAAAAATATAAAACATTATAATTGTCCAATTATTTTAAATGATAACAATTGGAGACCATATAGACTTTTCAAAGTATTCAGAAAATTAGGATCATGTACTTTTTCATTAAGGTTATTATTTTATTTATTTAAGGATGATAGTCAAATTGTTTGTTCTAATGATGGCACAAGGATACTCACTCAAATCATTACATCCCTTTTATCAGGAAAAAAATTTATTTGGATTATAAATACAGAAGAAATAATAATAAAAAAAAAATATATGAGTTTAATAAATATATTATTAAAATATAAATTTATAAAAATCATATCAATTTCTAAAGCGATACTCAAAAAAAATTTTAGTGATATAGTAAAGGAAAATAATATTTTAAACAATAATTTACATATTATTCCAAGTGGAAGGAATATAAAGTTATTCTATAATGAAATAAAAAATAGAGAAAAAAATAAAAAATATTTTAAAATAAAAAAAGATGAAATTATCATTGGTACAATTGGGCGTTTGCATTGGTCAAAAGGTTACTCAAAATTATTAAAATCTTTTTTTCAAATAAAAAATGAATTTTCAAAAAATGTGAAATTATTTATTGCTGGAGATGGACCATTAAAAAAAGATCTATCTAAATTAATTAAAGATTTGAATCTTCATAAAGAAGTTGAATTACTTGGATTTATATCGGATATTCCTCAATTTTTGGTTTCATTAGATCTTTATGTGCAACCATCAATTTCTGAAGGTTTGTGTGGTTCAGTAATTGAAGCTATATCAGCTAATGTGCCAGTAGTGGTCTCTAATACAGGGGGGTTAAAAGAACTAATTTCAAATAATAATTCAGGTTTAATTGTAAAATATAATAATGTTGAATCATTAACAGAAACTTTAATAAAAATGATTAATATGTCTAAATTTAAGAAAGATCAAATGATTAAAAATGCATATAGAAAAATTCAGCCATTTGAAATTAATAAGATTGCTGCCCAATATAATATGATTTATAATGATGTTCTTCAAATCAAAGATTAAATGAATACTATTTCTCCTTCAAAATTATTATTAGTTGCTAGGTCGTGGTCTCAGAGAGGTCAAAATACAGATTATGAACAATTTTTTAGTTTTTTCCCAGGTTCAATTAATATAACAAATAATAATAAATCAAAATTTGATAACTTTATTTATAGAAAGTTAAAAAATTTAGCTAATCAGGATGGGTATTCTTCACTAAGTGCTTATTTAGAGTATAGGACTTTTATAAAGTCAATGATTTATAGACCTCAATTAATACATTTTTGGTTTGCTGATCATGATTACCATTTTTCAAGCTATACAGCAAATTTAATTGGTGCAAAAATAGTAGGAAACTTTTTTTTTTCAGTAGAAGAGTTTGAGAGGAGAATCCCTGATAAAAGATTTATAAAAAAATTAGATTTAATCACTGCATCAGGTAAGAAACAGATGGATTATTTATCAAATTATTTTCCAAAAGAAAAAATAATATTTTTACCATTAGGTATTGATACTAACTTTTATTGTCCACCAAAAAAAAATAATAGATTTAATAAATCTACTACTTTATTACATGTAGGCAAAAATAGAAGAGATTTTGAAGTTCTTAAAAAAGTATTTTTATTAATACAGAAAAAAATACCATCAGTGAAGTTAGAGCTAGTTGGGGGAAAAAGTGCAATGACTCTTTTTTCTGATGTAAAAAATGTTACATTTCACCCATTCGTTTCTGATGAGGAATTATTAAAAATATATCAAAATTCAACATTACTTCTTCTACCATTAAAAGAAGGTGGTTCTTCTCAAACTCTAAATGAGGCAATGTCAACAGGCCTACCTGTAGCTACAAATCAGTTGCCTAATCTAGAAGATTATGTATTAGATGATAATAGTTTAATAAGTCCTAAAGGAAATTCAGAGTTAATGGCAAAAAATTGTATTAAAATTTTAAAAAATAAAAACCATTGGGAGTTAATTTCAAAAAAGTCTAGAGAACACTCAGCTCAATTCGATTTTAAGCGAGTTAAAAATCAAATTATTGAAATATATAAAGAACATTTAGATATTAAAGTTATAGGAATATAATAGAAAATGTGCGGAATATTTGGTGAGTTTGGCAATGAACTTCTAAAGAAACAGTCTTTTTTAAAAATAAATGAATTATCTAAGAATAGAGGTCCTGATATGAATGGTTACTCTACAGATAAAACAACTTGGCAATTAGGATTTAATCGATTATCTATTTTAGATCTATCAGATAAGGGCAATCAACCAATGATTAGTAATGATGGTAGATGGATAATGGTTATGAATGGTGAAATTTATAATTATAGAGCACTTAAATCTAAACTCGATCTATCAGAATCAAAATATCAATCAAAGACTGATTCTGAGGTGTTATTAACTTCATTTGAAAAATTTGGTATTGAAAAATCTTTAAAAGAAATTAATGGGATTTTTGCTATTTCATTAATAGATAAAGAAAACAAGTTACTCTATTTAATTAGAGATTATGCTGGAGTAAAACCACTATACTATGCCTTTATTAGGAATAAAATTGTATTTGCATCACAATATGATCAAATATTTAATCATCCTGAATTTAATAAATGTCATAATAATAAAAATTTATATGATTTTGTTAGATTTGGATATATATCCGCTCCGAATGCATTTTTTAAGAATTCATATCAAGTTCAACCTGGAGAAATAATTTCAGTTAATTTATCAATGCAAGTTTCAAAAAGGAAGTTCTATGAATTTATAAATATTAATCAAAATTTCAATGAGACTGATTTAGAAACATTAGAATTATTAGATGAAAAGTTGCAAAGTTCTGTTAAAAGTCAATTAATGAGTGATGTCCCTGTTGGCTCTTTTTTATCAGGAGGCATAGACTCGCCAATAATTACTTATTATGCTAACAAAATTAATAAACAACTAGAATCATTTACAATTGGATCAAGGAACAATAATTTAGATGAATCTAGTCAAGCGAAAAAATATGCAGATTTATTACGTATAAAAAATCATATTCATTATCATACTAATCGGACTTTGTTAGATGATATAGATGAACAATTTAAAGCATATTCAGAACCATTTGGAGATTATTCATCATTACCAACATTTAGAGTTTGTAAAATAGCAAAAAAATATTTTAAGGTAATTTTAGGTGGAGATGGTGGAGATGAAATATTTTGGGGTTATCCAAGATTTAAAAAATATGTTTCACACTATCCTTGGTTTAATTATGGAAAATTATTTAGAAGAGTTGGTGGCTATATGGGTAGGCGAATTGGTATTGACGTTAGTTATGGTATAAATTTAGAATGTATGGGTGATTGGATAATGGAAAACCAAAGTCATAATGAAGCAAATGAAATGAAAAAATTAATACCTGATTCAACCAATTCAAATCATATAAAAAAATTATATAGTTTACCATCAACAATTAATAATAAGTCACAATTATTAAATTGGTTGAGATGGAATGAGTTTTATGGTCATCTTCAGCGTGTGTTATTAAAAGTTGATAGAGCATCTATGTATCATGGAATTGAAGTGAGAGTTCCATTTTTAGATAGAAATATTTTAGATTTCGCTTTGAAAATAAATCCTGAACTAGATATTAGACATAAAAAATCTAAATATCTATTAAAAAAAATAATGGAAAAAGCGTATTGTAAATCATTTATTGAAAAAAATAAAATGGGGTTTTCAATTGATATAAATTCTAGTTTAAAAACAATTTTAAAAGATGAACTCTTTGGTTTATTGCTTGATCAGGATCCTTACCCAAATAATACATTTGATAGAAAGTATTTAGAAAAATATTTGCTCAATTATATGAAAGGTGAAAGAGTTAGTGCGTGGGGTGTATGGATACTATTCTCTCTACAGAAG
>CAYFHL010000005.1:0-27624 GCA_964342955.1 uncultured bacterium | reverse complement strand
CATGTTTAGAATGTTTAGATATTTTATAAGATTAGATGACTTAGATACATTTAAATCACCGATTAATAATATTGGAATCAAGTTTTTACTATAAGGACCAACAATTAGGTCATTGATTTGATTAATTTGAGTTGTTCTAATATAGCTATAATCATTTTTTTCATTTGCTTGCATATGTGTATTAATAATATAAAAATCTTGATTATTTTTATTTATTTGGTAGAGCTTTGCTCCTTTATTAGCAAATCTATCCCATCCTGCTGATTCTTGAAAAAATATTTCGTTTATAAGTTCTAATGGGATTGAACTAATTACCCAGAGCCCACTATTATTTGAAAAATAATCATTATTTTTTGGGATTATTTGATAAGGATATATTGAATTAAGTTCTTTATATATTTGTTCTCTAGAATCAGAAGTAAATGCTTCTTGAAATAAAATTAAATCATATTTCTTTTCTGATTTTAATTTAGAAATAATCAGTTTAGTTCGTTCTTTAGATTTTAAAATATACCCATAAGGATTAGGTAGCATTTTAATATTCCAAGATAAAATTTTTAATTTATTATTATTTTTAGTTTCTAATTGATTATCACTTTTTGTATTTAATTTAATATTAGAATTAAGAATGTTTAAAAAGATAGTTAAGATTATCAATAATTTCATTGCGTTTCTAATTTATTATTAATAGTATATTTTTCTAAATCAATTAATAATTGTGGCAAATATTTTTGATTCGCCTTATCTACAATCCATAATGGAATTATACCACCGGGATTTGTGCATAGCCTGTAAGTAAGTATTGTGTTACTATCAGTTGATTTAACTGTCCAGCTACCAAAATTAATAGGGGGCAGAACATAATCGTCTAAATGTAGATTTGATTTAATGGTATCAGAGCCTGCCCAATGTATTCTATCATTATATTTTTTTGAATTAAATTGATATAATCTTGGACTTAGGGCTGGTATATCAATTATTTGATATGCTGTGTAACTATTTTCAAGGCTTTTATAAATTCCAGCTTCTATAATGAATGAATTAGGAAAGATATCTACAGAATTTTCAATTTGCCATGCTGCATCAATAAGTTGTGCTTTATCGACTATGCTAATAAGTTCTATCTTATATGCTGGCAACGGAGATATTGATAATTTTTTTGTATATAGCCATGTTCGTTCTGTTTTGTTTACTAAAATCCAGTTATCATCATTATGTAGCTGATTCCAATAAGGTGTGTTTTCAAAAGAAAACACGCTAGTTAAATAAAGCATTAAGTAAATATCAATCAAATATATTTAAAGGATAATGTTAACTAATTCAATAATATCCAGTACATTAATTAAGTAGTCATTATTCAAATCGCTTGCAATCAATTGTTGATTAGTAGGAGTTATGAATTCTAAAACGATGTTTACCAATAATACGATGTCTTGTATATTCACAAGACCATCAAGATTGATATCGCCCAATAGATCTTGATTATTATTTATAAGCTCATTAATAACATATAGCATCCATTCGGTATCGATCTCATTATTTGCATATTGTAAGATTCCATTTTGATCAATAATAAAATCTCTAGGATATGGTGAACCGTCATTTGGCATGTAATAAGCATCATAAGTATCCCCCCCCTGGACACCTCCAGGACTACCAGGGTCAAATAAAATAGGAAATGTAATATTATTTTCTACTATAAAATTATTAATTTGGTTTTGATTCGATGTATTAATTATACCAAGCACAATTAGATTTTGATCTTGAAATTCTTGCCAAATGGTTGTTTCTAGGTCCGATAACTCCGGACTACAAACAGGTCACATTGGTGAAAAAAATGCTAAGACAATTATTTGGTCTAAGTTATCAGAAAGCTGAAAATTTCCATTTCCATTTGCTAAGTATTCTAAATTAAAATCTGGAGCAGGCTGGCCAATGTTTGCACCATTTATATTCCCATTAGTTTCACATATTATTTCTGGCTCATCAGCATCATTTGAATAAATTCTATATGCGCCAGAAGCATTAGAATTAGTTGCATTATAAACAATTTCAACTGACTGGCTTTCACCTGGACTTAGATTGTTTAAAGGGTTAGTAATAGTAAATGCCGAGTTTGTAGTATAATTATCTATTATATTAAGGACTTGATTTCCATTATTTATAATATTGACAATTAATGAATATGAATTACCATTTTCAACAAAGGGGTAATTTAATTCCCATGTATCTAAATCTATATCGGGCCCTGAAATAGATCCAAATTCAAACAACTGAATTGATGCCCATTCCGAAGAAAAAATATAATTATTTTTTGCTGAGATCGCCATAGTTCTATTACCAGTATTTTTATAACCGACTAAATTTAATGATGAGCCATCCCATTCAATAATTTCTACGTCATCCCAATCAGCAATGGCAAGTTTTCCATTAAATGGAGTAATACGATTTGCAAGTGTAGAAGTATTATAATTATCTAAATATAAAATATTTATAGGGTTAGCTATATCATAGATATTAATCCCATCAGAACCTAAAGCAACATAAAGAAAATTTGAATCAATAGCTAAATCTTTAATTGCATTGCCTAAGCTATTTATGCTAATAATTTCAGGTTGATTAATATTCTCAATACTAGCAATTATAAGTTCATCATTATTTGCAATATAAATATAATTGTTGTAAATAGATACTGCCCAAGCATTAGTAGTAATAATAGTTGAAGTATATTGTGGGCTAGAAGGATTTGAAATATCAAATAATTTTACGCCATCTTGATGAGCTGCAACGGCTAAAGTATTATTTTCTAAGTCTAGATTCTCTAATAAAAGGTTATTGGTTCCTGAAATTGAACCCATGTTTTGAGGATTTAAAGGATTAGATATATTAACTACATGTATTCCATTATTAGATGTGAAATAGGCATAATTGTTTGTAGCACGCACACAATTACTTTTTGTATTTCCACCACCACCACCACTGTTGGATAAATTAAAATTTGTTAAATGATTTAGTGTATTATTAGATATATCATAAAATTCAATACCTTGAATCAATCCTGAAACAATAAGTATATCATTAATTATTTCTGAATCCAAGATATGGTTTGCTGCGGGATCATGGTAATCTATAAGCGACAAGTTCAAGGAAAAACTTATAGAAACTAAATATAAAAAAAAACTTGATTTATACATGTTTTATAAAATTAAACTCCTAATACTAAGTTCACCAATGCAACTATATCCAATATATTATATATTCCATCTTGATTAACATCTCCCTCTGGAACAGATGTACCGGAGTTCAAAATAATATTCAACAAGCCAACAATATCTAACACATTTAAGAATCCATCATTATTAACATCACCAATGAGTATATTATTATCAAAATAGTCAGTTGCATATTTTTGAGCACGAGCTATGTTTGCATTAGCTCCAGATTGACTATAACTCCAAACCATTGTGCCATCTTCAGAGTATTCTTTTAGGTCTGCACTATCACAATCTGTAACAAGAGTATTGCCATTAGGTAGTCTAAATGCACCACCTTGCATTTGAGTTGAAACATATGGTGAATTCCATATATAATTTTCAGGACCATATGGTTCGCCATCTTCAATAAAATAATTTCCATTCTCATCAACTGGTGGTACAAACTCTATAGCTTCATTTTCTCCATTATTAAATAAAATAAAATTCCCTTCCCCTGGAAAAGTTTCCGGAATCCAGTTGATACTATGTTGATCATCAAGTATTTTATCAGCATTTGTTCCTCTATCATAGTTTTGTGGATTACCCCACCTATAAAGAAAATCACCACCTTTGCCATAATTCCCTCCACTGTGACCGGCAGATTCTTCAGTAGTGGTACTATGATCGATAACATATATTTCATCTAAAAATCTTGAAGAAATAACTATCTGATCAAAATGTGGATTATAAGAGATTGCATTAACATGAATCCAATCACCATTAGAACCTCCAGGTCCACCGCTACTACCTGCTGTACCATTATTAATATCAAACAATTCAGGATGATTAGCTACAACACCATAATTAGGTAAATTAGAATCTACATCTTGAATTAAGTGATCCCAAAGGTGCCATTCCCAAACGACATCTGCTCCGCCATTACCATTGGGTTGGATCTCAAAAATCGCAGTAGACCAGACACCGATAGATGGATCAGTAATATTTTCTCTTCCAGCAGCATAAGCTTCAGATGCAGTTTTATGTTCCCATGCAATCATCAAGACATTCCCATTTGGCAAAGGTTCAATATCATGATGATGTTGATAGTCTTCATTTGATATAATATGACTCCATATTAATTCATTGTTCCATGTTAAACATTGAACTCCACCACCTACACCTCCATTTTCCATTGTAGGATTATTAACACGATATGGATAAAGTAAAAAAGTATTTTCCCATCCAGGTTCACTGCCTGGAATTAAATAGGGCATACTTGCAGCCCCATTATTATGACTCCAAGTTTGAATATTATTATAATCATTATCTTTTAGATATGTGGTAATATTATTTCCACCTCCGGCACCACCTGGGGTAAATAAAGTATATCCATCAAATGCTTCTTGAGAAAAAATTGTTGATAAAATTAAAAAGTAAAATATGATAGAATAGATATTTTTCATTAAAACTCCATTTTTTACGTTTAGTAACATTAATTATTTAAATATTAATCCTAAATTTAATAGATTAAAAATATTAAATATTGTAACTAAAAGAAACAAAATTAAGTATGAAAATTACAGCTTTTAAAAGAATAATGTATGTATATACAACGATAGGGTCCGTTTTTGGTAATTGGATTTCACCCTTAATTACAGCGATATTAATTTCTTTTTTAAGATTATTTATTGGGCTAGGTCGGTTATTAGATAAAATATTTTTTTCTAAATCACTAAGTTATAAAATAACCAATCCAATCATGATTGTTGGTAACCCACGATCTGGTACAACATTTCTACATAGGTATTTAGTAGAAAATGGAATAGGTGTAGGAAGCCAACTTTGGCAATTGCTATATCCATCTATAGTTATACAAAAATTGATTAAACCTATTCTACCAATATTGGAAAAGTTCAGTCCAACTCGTCATCACAGTACTGTTGCTCATAAAACTAGTCTTAAATCGGTAGAAACAGATGATGCAGGAATATTTTTTCGTTATTTAGATGGCTTTTTTTTGTACGGATTTATTTTATCATGGAATAAGGAAGATTTATTTAGTTGGGTTGACCCCAAAATAAGAGATACATCTTCAAGAGACTATAGATGGCTTGAAAGTATATGGATTAGGAACCAATATACTTCAAAAAAAAAGCAAACAATTGGTAAGCTTTTTTCAATTAGTGCAAATCTGCCTAGTTTTTTAAACTATTTTGATCAAGCAAAAATTTTGTATATTGTTAGAGATCCCTTAAGTGTTATCCCTTCAGGATTAAGCTTGGTAACAGGAGTTTTAGATAAAAGGTTTGGTTTCTGGACGATGCCAGAGCCGTTGCGCCAAAGATTCATTCAACGTCTTTATAAAGCTTTAGTAGAATTACAGCTTCGTTTTGAAAGAGATTGGAGAGAAGAAAAGATAGATAAAGAAAAGGTGATGATTATCAAATTTTCTGAAATTATGGGAAGCTTTGATGAATTAATGCCAAGAATTTTAAAATTTATTAATTATTCGCCATCCTCAAAATTTATTAATGATATTAAAAAAACTGCATTAAAACAGAAAAGTTTTCAAAGTAAACATAAATATGATTTAGAAAAATTTGGATTGTCTCAAGAACAAATATTAAAAGATTGTGAGCCAATCTATAAAACATTTTTAACTGAAGATGTGATAGCAAAATGAACTTTATAAAAAAAAAATATTTTTATCTCTTTTTATTTTCAATACAGATGCTATCCTCACAAAATTTAGATGAATGGAATATTTTAGAAGAAGGAAGTGTATGGGTCGGTTGGAAATATGAAAATAACTTTCCTATATGTATGTCAAAGAAAAGTATTAATGCACCTATGAGTACAATAATAGATATTTTGGAAAATTTAGGAAGTTATGATCAAATATTTGATCGAGTTGATTTATCGTTATTACTAGATAGCAGTATTGTTTATATTGCTTTAGAAATGCCTTTTCCATTTTCAGGAAGAGATTACGTTGTTAAGTATAGTAAAAACATAAAGGGAAATGAAATTATATATAGTTTTAATTCAATTACTAGAAAAGATGCTCCAATTAAAGAAGATTATGTTCGTTTAATAAATGCACATGGAAAGTGGACTTTAAAAGAAATTAGTAAAAATAAAACTGAAGTTAAATATAGCTGGAATGGAGAATTACTTGGTGAATTTCCTGATTGGGCCCTAACAAGAGCGTGGTTAACCCAGGGGAAAGAAGTTCTTGAATGGCTGGAAATAGCTACTAACCCCAAACAATAGGATATATCTATGAAAAAATTGCCTTATTTATTAGTTTTATTGCAAACAATTGTTTTTTCTTCAGAAGGTTTTAATATAAGAGGTGATATAAATTTATTTTATGCTTCAAAATTATCAGATTATTCAATAATAAATTTACCATTTCATATATCCAATTTAGATTTACAATATGGTGATAAAAATTTAGATATAATTTCAAGTTTTTCCATTGAATATAGATTAAAAGAAGATACAGAATTTTTAGAAAGTAATAATCCTCAAGATTTTATTTTGGACCTTAAAGAAATTTATTTTAATTGGTATACAAATTTTGGTGAAATAAAGATAGGAAAACAGATTCATTCATGGGGGATGGTAGATGAAAATAGTCCAATAGATAATATTAATTCATATGACTACTATTATTTATTTAATGAAGGTAAAGAAAAGCGCTTGGGATCTTTATCATCAATTATTGAATTATATTTAGATTCATGGAAGTTTGGTATTGCTATTTCTCCTATTCATAATACAAATAGGATACCTATCAATGAAAAAGATTTTCCAGTTAGTCTCCCCGCTAGTCCTCGCAGAGCACAAACTTTATCAGTCAAAAATCCTCTAGAATTAAATTTACAACTAAAGAAGAATTTTTCAAATTTAGATTTAAGTTTAAATTATTTTAATGGGTATGATCGTTTATTTAATTTGACAGCTGCACAAACGTATAATGATCAATATTTTATTCAAACGGTATTAGATACTGTCTTTGGTTACAGATCTACAGAAATGATGGGATTAGGAGGTGTAACATTTTTTGATCAATTAACCTTAAGATTTGAAGCTGCAAAATTTCACACAGTAGATAAAAATGAAGATACCAATAGAAAATATCCAAATCCAAACCCATTTAATACAATAGAATATACACTGGATTCGACACATATTTTTCAAACTGATGCTCAATATTATCAAACCACTTTACAAATTGAATATAATCTACCTTTTGAAATTTTGTTTTCTGGACAATATTTTAAATATGATACCTTAAATTATAAAGTTAATAAAATTGATTCTTTAAAAATCCCATTATTTGAACTTAATTTTGATCCATATAAATATTTTTATCCTGGAGTGGGTGCGCCTATTGCTTTAATTAGTAGAGAAGCACTATCAGGTAATTTTGAGAAGTTATTTTTAGATAAAAGGCTAAAATTAAATTTTTTATTTATTTATGATCTTGAGTTTAGAGGTATTCTAACAGAAACAATTTTTGGCTATAGTATAGGTGAGAATGCTAATTTAAAATTAGTCTATAACCTTTCTAAAGGCAATAAAGACCGATCAGAGGATTATTATCCATTTAATCAACTAGAAGAATTTTCACATTTAAGGATGGAATTTAAATATTCTTTCTAAAGAATATTTAATTGCATGGGAATAAAATCGTTTCAGCAATTAAAATTATATCAATGATATCTAAATATTGATCTGAATTAATATCTGATAAATTAAATTGATCAACATCAAAATTATTATATTCTAAGACAACTTCTATTGTTATTATTAAGTCTAAAATATCCCATACATTATTTCCATCTATATCACATTTTTGTGGCTGACAAAGCTGAAAAGAATAATAATTTTGGTCAAGGCTCATATGAAAATGATTTAAATTGCTACCACCGCATTCTAAGTAATTAATATTTGCAAGGCAATCTGGTATATTGAAACAAATATTATTAGCGCCAACTCCAAAGTATGGGTAAAAGGCTTGATCATCACCACTAAAGTTTATATTAAGTTCACAAATACATTCAGGTATATTTATAAGATCATTATTAAATAACCATAAATATTGTAGTTGAGTCAGATTACAGATAGATTCAGGTAATTCTGAAATCATATTGTACCCTAAATCAAGGAAATATAGATTAGTTAAGTTTCCAAAATTTTCAGGTAAAGAATGAATAGAGTTTTGAGAAATTGCTAAATTAAACAATGAGATTAATTCTGAGAAAGAGTTAGGAATATTTGTAATTTGGTGTTTTTCAAGATAGAGCAAGCCTAATTCAGTTAAATCTCCAATATTTTCAGGTAATAAAATGATTGGTTGATTAATACCAGGGCCACCTCCGGGATTATATGTGCCTGTTAGAGACTTTAATCGGCCATTCGCCCAAACCTGTGGCCCAAGATGTAATGGAGATTCATAATTTAAATTATTTATAATAATTATACTATCTAGTACAGCTACATCATTATCATAGAAGCAACTATCTCCTTGAGTTATCACAGTTGAAGTTGGTATATTTTCAAAATAAGTAAATCCTTCATTACATTGTGCATTTATAAATGATAAGAAAGAAGAAGTAAAAAAAGTTAATATAATATGTTTTGTTTTATAAGACATAAATAATTGATACTATTTTTGTAGTACAATTTTTTTTGTTATAGATTGATTTAGACTTTCAATATTTATAAAATAAATTCCGGATGAAAAATCTGAAGCATCCCAACGGAAATAATAAGCCCCTACATCTAAAGAACTATTAATAATTGATTCAACATGTTGACCATTTATATTATAGATATTTATATTTATATTCTGATAAAAATTAATAAAAACTTCAAAATTAATTATTGGGTTAAATGGGTTCGGCTTAGGTGGATGAATAATAACATGATCTAAAAATTTTTGGGAATTATTCGAGAGGTTATCATCAATACTATGAATACTATTTATTCGTTTCGCTCTATAAACTAGACCATTGTCATAGTTTGCTCTCCAAACAATTTCATGATTTTGATTGACTTCAAGTGTTGTTCCTTGATCACCTATTGTTGTTATAAGGTAATTATTATTTTCTAACTTTTGAACATTGCCAGATGCAAACCCAAATAAATTCTGATCCAAAATATATTCCCATTCAATTGATGAAGTATAGATACCATTGGATTCTTGTATATTTATTTCTAATGCTCTACTTAAAGGGACATCTGTACCTAAGAAAATAGGACTTAAATTTCCATTATCTAAAAAGACAATATTCCCATTATCTAATATTTCTAATGAATGTTGAAAACTAAACCCTAAATCATGCCCAAAAGTTACGTTTCCCGATGGCATTTGATGACCCATAGACCAAATAATATTATCATTAGAATGATTTATTTTTATTATTCTTGATAAATGTCTTGATGAAACTAGGAGTGTGTTATCACTTTCATCATAAGCCAATGCATTCATATGTGTCCATTGGAAAAAACCATCTTGTAAAGGTTGCATGCTCTCCCATATAGTGGGCTCATAATCTAACATAGATAAGTGTTCAAATGTATTCCATTCCCATACAATTTCGCCAGTATTTCCATCCCATTCAATAATTTTATCACCTTGCCAAGGAAATTCAAGTGTGATGCCATCAGCTATGTATCCTGAGGCCATATAAAATGAAGACCAAGAGCCAATTGGTATAGGCCCTGGTTCAATGATTTGTGCAATACCCAAATAATTTCCATTAGGCAATTGTATTATTTCATGGTGTATAAAATCTGTATTGGGTTCTTCCCAAATAATACCCTCTGTAGTTGAGAATTGAATTCCTTTTAAATAGTTTTCAGATTCAGGAGTGTATTGACATCCAAAAAAACGATTTAATTTGTCTACATTATAAAAAATAATATCATCGTTACCTGAATTCCATATCTCCTTACCATCTTTATCAATTGCTGCACTAAAGCTGCCATCAAGTGATCCAAAGATAGTTAATCCATTTGCGTATTCTGAATCATTATAGATGATAGTATTTAATGTTTCAGGGGATAGAGAAGAAAGAGTCGAAAATGAAAAATTATTAATCCATTCTCCATCTGAACCATTTAAGAAGTGAGGTTTAACCCTCCAATAATAGGTGTTTTCCCATTCAATTCCATTTTTTAAAAGATAGTATGAATTTGAAGTATTTGATTGATATATTAAATTGTTAAAATTATTAGATTCAGAAATTTGAATTTCATAAAATTCAGTATTTAAAGTTTCTTCCCATTCAAATAATATATGTATATATTGTAATTCACTTCCATTAACTGGTTTTAGCAGCTCACAAAAGATACTATTTAATAAAATTAAGGAGATAAATAAATATTTAAAAAGTATGATCATATAGGATTAAATTATTATTTCAGTCCAATCTCATGTAATCGTTTTTCAAGATATTCACCTGCTGTATAATTTTTTGATAGTACAACATGATCATGAGGGTGTAAAAATAAAGGCATAGATAAACGAGACTTATTTTTTTCATTAGATTTAGGATTAATTACTCTATGTGTTGTTGATGGGAAATACCCTTCAGTTGCCATTTGAAGCATATCTC
Organism: uncultured bacterium; assembly: GCA_964342955.1. Taxonomy (GTDB): domain Bacteria; phylum Fidelibacterota; class Marinisomatia; order SCGC-AAA003-L08; family D37C17; genus CAYFHL01. Next base: position 16,799 of record CAYFHL010000005.1, on the reverse strand, counting down.
CGGTATTTACAATAATAAACTTTGGATCACAGGGAACATCAATCCATTCACCATTTAGATGTTTAGCTTGTAACCCAGGTGTTGTTGCAGAACAAAGTATTGTTAATAAATTAATGTCTTCATGGGCTGCTGCTCTATATTGACCTGGTAAATCTGTATCTCTCATAGGTGGGTAATGAATAATTCTTAATAAATTTCTTTGACTCTCCTTTACCATTTCAGCTAAAGGGACAGAAAGATTATTTTTTATTTTCATAGGAATGTTTTCTTCTACCCAAAGGAGTAATTGATTTGAGAGTTCACATAAATTATTATATAGAAATGTTGTTTTTTGGCTTTTATTTTTGGGATAACTACCACCAGGGTATATATGAAAATACTCTTTTAAATCTTTTAGATTATGATCTTTAGCATTTTCACTTCCAAAGGGGAAAAACCCATCTTGTTTTTCAATGTCAAAATGATAATTATGTTTTTCATCAGACTTAAAAAATAAATCCCATTCAATATAGACATCTTGAACTAATTGATTTTCTATAGGGTGATTTTTTATTACAGCAAATCCAGTATTTTTTAAAGAATTAGTAAAATAGATTGGCGCATTATGGTCCTTGAAATCAATAATATCAATATTTTTTGTTATCATAAATATTTAAAAAGGTTAAGATAGTTTGACTGGAAATTTTTTTTGGAATAATTTCAAAATATTTCTTGATAAATAATTAGGATATTGTCCATTTCGACGTGCTTTAATTTCATCACATATTTTATACCATGCCTTTTCATCCCGAGCTTTCATGAGTTTTTCTTTTTCTGTATCTAAAAGAGCCATAGGTTCATTCATATTTATTCCTTGATATAATATTAATTAATAAGTTTTTCTCTACGAAGTAATGCCTTGTTATCAGGTTTTTTGCCTCTAAATTTTATATATAATTTCATTGGATCTTCGGTATTTCCCTTTTCCAAAATATTTTTTCTAAAAGAACTAGATGTAGATTTATCAAAAATTCCATTTTCTTTAAATAGTTCAAATGCGTCTGCATCTAAAGCTTCAGCCCATTTATATGAATAATATCCTGCAGAGTATCCACCAGAGAATATGTGTCCTAAATGGCATGAAATAGTTGTACCTTCTATTTTAGGAACGATTTGGGTTTTGGAAATAGCATTATTTTCAAATTGTTCTACATCTTTTATATTTTCTGGGTTATTTGTATGCCATGCCATATCTAATAAGCCTAAAGATAGTTGCCTTAGTCCAAACATGCCTGCATTGAAACCACTTGACTCATTAATTTTATTAATTAATTTATCAGGAATAACTTTGCCTGTTTTATAATGGAAAGCAAATAAGCGTAATGTTTCTTTTTCATTCAACCAATTTTCCATAATTTGAGATGGTAATTCAACAAAATCCCAATACACATCAGGGCTAGCTAATGAAGAATATGTAACATTTGATAACATTCCATGAAGAGCATGTCCAAATTCATGAAAAATAGTATTAACTTCTGCGAATGAAAGCAAGGAAGGTTTTTTTTCAGTAGAAGGAGTTAAATTACATACTATTGAAATATGCGGTCTTTTCATTTTCCCTTGATAAATACCTTGAGATCTAAATTGTGTCATCCATGCACCACCTCTTTTCGTCTCTCTTGGATGTAAATCTATATACAAGAGAGAAAGAAACTCACCATTATTTTCATAAACTTCATAGGTTTTAACTTCTTTATGATAAATGGGAATATCTTTTATCTCTTTGAATTTCAAACCATACATCAATTGAGCGACCTTGAATATTCCTTTAATCACATTTTCTGATTTAAAATAGGGACGTAATTCTTCTTGGTCAAATCCAAACTTTTGTTTCTTAAGTTTCTCAGTATAATAAGCAACATCCCATGGTTGTATATTTTTTATTCCATCTTTCAATGCAAGCGCTTTAACTTGTTCAAGTTCCTTTAATGCTGCAGGATAATATGAATCATATAAATTATTTAAAAAATTCATAACAGAATCAGTATTCCCAGCCATACGCTTTTTTAAGATATATTCTGAATGATCAGAAAAACCTAAAATTTGTGCTTTTTCATATCTTAATTTAACAATTTCTTTAATTATATTTTGGTTGTCAAACTTTCCACCAAATGCAATTTTTCCATATTCAGAAGAAATTAATTCTCTTAATTTTCTATTCTTAGAATATTGTAAAATGGGAATCATACTAGGAGCTTGTAATGTAAATAGCCAACCATCTTTTTTATTTCTAGAACGAGCAGTTTCAGCGGCCTGTATTTTTGCAAATTCTGGCAATCCATCTAATTCAGCTTCTAATTTAGTATAATAAAAATAGTTATTAGTTGAATTTAATGTATTTTGAGAAAATTTTGGTGAAAGCTTTGATAATTTTTCATCAATTTTACGAATTTTTCTTTTTCCATCTTCACTAAGTAATGCGCCATTACGAACAAAATCATTATAAATTTCAGAAATAAGTCGTTTTTTTTCTTTATCAATTTTTTTTATGTCCATATTTTCATAAACATTTTTAATCCGTTTGAAAAGTTTTAAATCTAAAAGTTTATTATTATTATGTATAGATAATTTTGGTGAAATATATTGAGCTAATTCTTTAAATTCATTGTTAGACTCAGCACTCATAAGATTGAAAAAAATATTTGATATTTTTTCTATTAATTCTTCAGAAGATTCAATAGCTAAAATTGTATTTTCAAAAGTTGGTGTTTGGGGGTTATCCTTTATTTTATCTAATTTTTTTTTAGATTGTTCTATTGCATAATCTAAAGCAGGAATAAAATGTTCTTTCTTTATTAAATCAAAAGGTGTTGCTTCAAATTTATGTTTTGAATTATTTATTAATGGATTTTGTTTTAAGTTCATAATATTATATTTTCTAAGTAAATGTATTTTCTTTGTTGTATAAAAATAGGTGTAAATTTACACCTTTCACTAATAATAATTAATTTAAAAAAGAGGTAATAATGTCTTTATCTTATTTGAAAGAAGCTTTAAGTGCCGTTGACATTAAAGCAGACTGGATAGGTTTACGAGAGGTAAATGAAGTAACAACTTGGCGTGTTATACGTGATGGAAATCCACAAGCTAACTCAAGAAATTCTGATCATGGAATAATGGTTGAGGTTCTTTCAAATGGACAATTTGGATATTATGGTTCAAAGAATACAGAAATAAAAAATATACAGTCTGCAGCGGAAAATGCACTGAAACAGGCAAATATAGCTGCACAAAATTCTATTTATTCTTTTGATGAAAGTGCTCGTCCTGTTTCCAAAGGTAATTATCAAACAACATTTTCAAAGTCAGTAGATCAAATATCAGCTGAAAAAATAAATGAAATTTTACAGAGAGCATATAGGCAACTTAAAATCAATGATAGGATCGTCAGTGCATCTGCAATAGCAATGATAGTCGAATCTGAAATTAATTATGTTAGTTCAAATGGAAGTGATATTAGTCAAAACTTTCTTATGGTCCAATCAGAGTATTCTGCTATGGCAAATAAAAATAATATATATCAACGTAGATCTGATAATCATTGTATGCAGATTGGAATGGAAGAATTTGATGAAGACGTAGTATTGACTCGTGCACACCGTGTTGGCGAACAGGCGTTAGAGTTACTAGATGCTGAAGAATGTCCTACTGAAACAACCAATTTAGTTTTATCTCCAGATCAAATGATGTTGCAAATACATGAATCAATTGGACATGCTCTTGAAGTAGATAGGATTTTAGGAGATGAACGTAATTATGCAGGCTGGTCTTTTGTGCGTAAAGATGATTTTGGAAAACTAAAATATGGTTCGGATTTAATGAATATTACATTTGATCCTAGTGTAAAAAATCAATTTGCATGCTATGGCTTTGATGATGGAGGTTTAAGAGCTCAAAAAGAATTTATTATTAAAGATGGTTTACTTATTCGAGGGCTAGGTGGTAAAGAAAGCCAAATTAGATCTGGAATAGATGGCGTAGCAAACTTTCGTTCATCATCTTGGAGCCGAGCGCCAATAGATAGGATGGCTAACTTAAACTTAGAACCAGGGGACTCATCATTTAATGATATTATATCTTCAATTGACAGAGGAATTTATATGGAAACAAATCGTTCATGGTCAATAGATGATTATAGAAATAAATTTCAATTTGGTTGTGAGTATGCTAAGTTAATTGAAAATGGACAACTCACAAAAACACTAAAAAACCCAAATTATAGAGGAATTTCAACACCATTTTGGAATAATCTTGCCATGGTTGGTGATCAGGATACATTTGAAGTTCATGGAACACCGTATTGTGGTAAAGGTGAACCTAATCAAGTTATTAGGGTTGGGCATGCGTCACCTATTTGTTTATTTAATAATGTTGAAGTTTTTGGAGGTACAAATTAATGATAAATATGGAAAAATTATTTTATGATTTATCTGATAAGTTGTTTAATTCTTTACTAAATCAAGAAAAGTTACTAATAGGAATAAAAGGAGAAAAAAGCCAATTCATCCGATTTAATCAATCAAAAGTTAGACAGTCTGGGATCATAGAAGATGCTAAGCTTGAGTTATGTCTTATAAATAATTCACGAACTTGTAGTGGGAGTTTTACTTTATCAGGCAATATAAATTCTGATGAATTAAAATCATTTGAAGAGTTGAGCCGTCTCAGAAGAGAAATAAGTGGTTTGCCTCGAGATCCATTTATAGTTTTGCCAAAAAATACTGGTTCAAGCAGAGAAATTTTTGAAGGAGATTTATTACCTTTTGATAAATCTGTTAGTTCATTAAGTCCTTCCATGAAAGGTTGCGATCTTGCTGGTATCTGGGCTTCAGGCCATATTTATATTGGAAATGCAAATTCATCAGGACAGAGACACTGGTTTGAAACTGATTCATTTTCTTTAGATTATTCATTAATTACTTTAGATGAAAAAATGGTTAAATCAACATACGCTGGCAATAAATGGAATCAATTAGAATATGAAAAGAATATGTCTAATTCAATATCTCAATTACATTTAATGGAAAGAAAAAATAAAAAAATTAAACCAGGTGAATATAGAACTTATATTGCACCAGCTGGAGTAGCTGATATTATAGATATGTTTTCATGGGGAGGTGTTGGTGAATCATCAATTCAACAAGGTGATAGTTCTCTATGTAAAATGAGAAAAGAAGCAAAAAAAATGTCATCATGTTTTTCATTAAGTGAAGATTTTTCTTCGGGATTAGTGCCTAGGTTTAATGCTAATGGTGAGCTTGCGCCATCAAAATTAAATCTTATCTCATCAGGAAATTTAGAAAATACATTGGTTAGTACTAGAACATCTAAAGAATATAATGTGACATCAAATTTTGCTGATGAGAATGAAAGTTTAAGATCGCCTGCTGTATCTCCTGGAAATTTAGACGAAGATGAAATTCTTAAATCTATTGATCAAGGAATATATTTATCCAATTTGCATTATTTAAATTGGAGTGATCGTTCAGGAGGCAGAGTAACTGGAATGACAAGATATGCATGCTTCTGGGTAGAAGGAGGTGAAATTGTTTCACCAATTGAAAATATGAGATTTGATGATAGTATTTACAATTTTTTTGGTGATAAACTTGAATCAGTAACAAATAAAGCACATTTGCATCCGAATGTAGGAACTTATGATGGAAGAGAAGTAGGGGGTGTATTGTGCCCAGGTATTTTATTAAAATCATTTAAGTTGACTTTGTAGAGTAGAGGAAGGGATATGTTAATTGAAAAAAATATAAGTAAATATTCACATCATTTCAATCATTATACTGAGTTAAGAGTACAAGAAAATCGTGGAACTCAAATAATGCTTACCAATGGAGATGTAACGGGGAATGGATCGAGTGCCCAAAGTGGAGTTTCAGCAAGAGTATTTAAAGATGGTAATTGGGGTTTTTCATCAAATCCAGAAATTAATGATGAGAGCATTGCTCAAGTAGTTAATTCATCTATAGAAAATGTAAAATTTATGAACAAGAAAGATAGTTCTCGATGTGGTTTGATTTTACCAGAAACTGTAGGTGAAATTGACGTAGATTTTTCTACAAATAAAAATCGTGAAAATCAAAAATTTTGGGTAGAATTTGCAAAAGAAATTGATGGATATATAGAAAAAAAACATACTAAGCTAATTTCAAGGAATGTAAGTATTAGAAGTTTAGATATGGAGAAAACCCTAACTACATCAGATGGATCTAATGCCTATTCAATGATCCCTAGGAGTTTTTTATTTATAATGGTAGCAGTTGAAAAAAATGGTGCTCCTATTGAATTATATGAGATTTTTGGTGGATTAGGGCAAAAAGAAGATAATTTATTATCACCATCAGATTATTTTGCTAAAATTGATAATTTAATTGATAGATTAAATCAAAAAGCTAATGGTGTTTTCCCTAAGGCTGGAATTAAAGATGTAGTTTTAGATGCAGATTTAGCCGGAATATTAGCTCATGAAGCAATAGGACATACTACTGAAGCTGATTTTGTTCTTGGAGGTTCAATTGCAGGTGATTTTTTGAATGAAAGAGTTGCAAGTCCTTTAGTTACTTTAGTTGACTATGCAAATACGTGTATGAATGAAACCTGCCCAGTTCCTGTTTATGTAGATGATGAAGGAACTCAATCAAAAGATGTAGTAATTATTAAAGATGGTATTTTAAAGAAATTTATGCATAATAAAGAGAGTGCTAAACACTTTGATTCTCAGCCAGATGGGAATGCCCGCGCATATGCTTTCTCAGATGAACCACTAATTAGAATGAGAAATACAGCATTCCTTCCAGGTAATAATTCATTAGATGAAATGATTGGTTCGATTGATGATGGGTATTATCTCACACAAAGTAGTAATGGCCAAGCTGATTCAACTAGTGAATTTATGTTTGGAATTATGATGGGATATGAAATAAAAAATGGAAAAATTGGATCTGCTATTCAGGAAACTACAATATCAGGTGTTGCATTTGATGTTCTAAAAACTATTGATATGATTTCATCAGAAATGAAATGGTCTAGTGGAGGAATGTGTGGTAAAAAACAAATAATTCCTGTTGGTATGGGTGGTCCTGCAATAAAATGTAAGTTAAATATAGGTGGGAGATAATGAATCGCTCTGAAATTGCTGACTATTGTCTTGAAAAATTAAAAGAAAAAGGTATCGAAAAAGCAAATTGTAATGTTTCATTCTCAGAAAAAAAGGAGCTAAATGTTGAAGCTGATCGAATGTCCTTATTCAGAACAACTTTTAATGCAAATATTGGTATTTCTGTTATACAAAATCAAAAGAAGGGTTCCCTATCTATAAATAAAACTGATAAGGAATCGATAAATAAAGCAGTAGATGATGTAATTTTAATGGCAAATTCATCACATTCGGATTCTGCTCATGATATATCGCCATTCCAGCCTAAAGGAGAGTTCCAAAAAGGTGAAAAATTTGCCGATATGGAAAATATGTATTTACGTTTAGAAGAATTTGTTGAATACGTAAAAGATATACACCCAACAATAAACTTAGAAGCCGCAATCATTGATTATAATCAATCTATATCATATTTTAAAAATTCTAATGGAGTAAACTACAAAACGAGGGTTGGTATGTATGGATTTGGACCTATGTTCACTGCAAAAGATGGCAAAGATACTTCATCATTCAACTATTCAGGAATGTCAATGCTTAAACTAGATAAACCATTGGTAGAAAAAGGATCAATTAAACGTTTACTTAAACAATCAACTGAGCAAGTAAGAACTACGTCAATACCAAGTAAATTTAAAGGGAAAATACTTGTTTCTCCAGACTGCATCTCTGACTTTTTAAATTTTATTATAAGTGATATTAGTGATGGTCAAATTATTTCTGGTAAATCTATTTATATGGATAAGCTAGAACATCAAATAACTAGTAATAATTTTTCTCTTCATTCTAAGCCAGTATCGAATCAAATAACAGATGGATATTTTTTAACTGGTGATGGTTTTTTAGCTGAAGATTTAACAATTATAGATAAAGGCGTTTTGAAATCGCACTTATTAAGTCTTTATGGTGCAAATAAAACAGGTAGGACAAGAGCCATTAATGATGGGGGAGCATATATTATAGATCCTGGAAATAAAAAATATGAAGAAATAATTAAAGGTATTGATAAGGGAGTTTTATTGGAACGTTTTTCGGGAGGCTCACCATCTTCTAGTGGTGAATTCTCTGGTGTAGCAAAAAATAGTTATTTTATTGAAAATGGAGAAGTTAAATATCCTATTTCAGAAACAATGATATCAGGTAATATTTCAGAATTATTTAAAAATATCATCGCTGTTTCTAAAGATCAGATTGATTTTGGCTACTGTATTTTACCTTGGGTTGCATTTGATGGAGTTACTATATCCTAATCAAGCAAACGAACAATTAATCCAGATCTAAGTTTGGGTTCGAACCAAGTTGATTTTGGCGGCATGATTTTGTTAAGATCAGAAACTTTAAAAAGATCATCTATCAATACAGGATGTAAAACAAACCCAACTTTTGTTTTTGTATTACACTTTTTTTCTATTCCTTCCAGACCCTTGATTCCCCCCACAAATTCAATATTATTATTAGTTCGGGGATTTTTAATATTTAGAATAGGGCCTAAAATGTAATTTTGTAATATGGAAGCATCTAAATTGTTTATGGGATCCTTTGATAAAATATTATTTTTAGTTTTTAAAAGGTACCATTTGCCATCAATATACATAGAAAAATTATGTGGAATATTTGGTTTTTCTGACCTAGGTAAAATGTTAACATCAAAGTGAGTTTTTAGAGCTGTAATTAATTTATTTACTGATAATCCATTCAATCCATCTACAACTCTATTATAATCAATGATATTCATTTCATCATCAGGGAATATTACAGATAAAAAATAATTATAATGTTCGTTGCCTTTGTGATGTTTGTTATTAGTGATCCGTAGTTTTTGTACTCTAGATGCAGAAGCTGCTCTATGATGCCCATCTGCTATATAAAATTTATCAATTTGTTTGAAGTAATTAATTAATTTATCAATATTCTGTTTTGAATTAACTCTCCATATTTTATGTAATGTTTTATCTTTTAATTGAAAGGATAAGGAGGGTTTTTTAATTATTATTGTTTCTAATATTTTTTGAATACTTAGATCGTTCTTAAATGTCAAAAAGACTGGTCCAGTGTTAGCATTAGTAATATTTATATGCATTGTTCTATCGTCTTCTTTATCAGGTCGAGTGAGCTCATGTTTTTTAATAATCCCGCTATCATATTCATCTACAGAGACCGTTGCGACTATTCCTGTTTGAATATGTGAATTTTGTTTTATTTGATAAAGATAAAAAGATTCTTGTTCATCTTGAATGAGTTTTTTAGTTTCAATCAAATTATTTAGGTTTTCTTTGGCTCTTTTATGTATTGTAAACGAATCTAAATTTGATTTAGAATTGAAATCTATTTCAGGTTTTATAACACGCAGAAAAGAATGAGGATATAATTTTATAATTAATCGTGCTTCATTTTCAGAAATTACATCATATGGAGGAGATGAAATAGTTTCAGCTAAATCATGAGGGGGTAAGAATCCCTTAAATGGTTTGATTTGAGGCATCTTTATCCTTCAAAGGTTCAAAAATTCCAACATTTTTATTTTTATATACATTATCAGGCTTAAAGATATGTCCATTCATCGAAATGTAGACTCCATTTTCTAATGATTGAGCAAAGGCAATTGCACTTCCCATATTGAAAAGGCCATCAGAGCTACCAAAAGTAAACGGAATCATCGCTCCCGTTAAGATAATTGTTTTATTTTTAATATTTTTTTCTAACAATTGAGCTGTCTTTACCATTGTATCGGTACCGTGAGTAATAATAATTTTTTGTAGTGGTTGCTGGATACATTTATCAACAATATAATTGCGATCGGTTGCTGTCATTTTGAGGCTGTCAATCATCATAAGAGTTTCAATATCAACATTTATATTGCACCTACCTAGGCTAAGTAAATCATACATATGTGTATTCTTAAAATACAATTTTCCATCTATTTCATTGTATTCTTTATCAAAAGTTCCACCTGTTATATATATTTTAATCATTTATTATAATTTTTTTCATATATTCAATTTAAATTTACAATAAATAAGAAACTCACATTTCGATAAATTTTTAAATGAATAAAAATTAATCTGGAGAAAGCATGGACCCCATTCTTATAGGCTTTATATTTTATTTAATTTTAATATTAATTATAGGTTTGTTCGCATCAAGTCGTACAAAAAACTTCAAAGATTTTTCTCTTGGTGGAAATCGTTTAGGACCAACTGTAATAGCCTTCTCAGAAAGAGCATCTGGTGAATCTGCTTGGCTTTTGTTAGGTCTCCCCGGAGCGGCCATGTTACTAGGTTTATTCGAAATATGGACTGTATTTGGATGTTTATTTGGAATAATTTTATCATGGTTATTAATAGCATATCCAATCCGTAAATCTAAAGAACAATATAACTTCACGACACTACCAGAATATTTTGAAAAAAGATATAATGATAAGTCAGGAATTCTTAGATTTTTATCAGCAATTATTATCACCTTTTTTTTTGTTTTTTATATTTCAGCTCAGTTTAGTGGGGCTGGTAAAGTACTAAATGTTACATTTGGAATAACTGAGTTTCAAGGAATGCTTATAGGTTGTATAATAATAATATTTTATACCATTATGGGGGGATTCTTAGCTGTTGCTTGGACTGATTTAGTACAAGGAATTATAATGATAAGTACTCTTATTATATTACCTTTAGTAGGTTGGTTTGAATTAAATCAAGTTTCTAAAGAAACCATATTAGATTGGTCTACTTTATATGGAGGGAAGATGGGTTTTGCAGCCTTGTCGGCAGCTTTAAGTGGACTGTCTTGGGGATTAGGCTATATGGGGCAACCTCATTTAGTTGCTAGATATATGGCAATCGATAAGCTCGGAAGTATTTCAAAGAGTAGAAAAATTGCTTATGCTTGGGCTATTCCTGCATTTTTTGGTGCATTGTTTATAGGGTTAATAGGGGCTAAACTTTTAGAGCAAGGACAATTAGTTTATAGAGGAATGATAATTAATTCAATTTCAAATATTTCAGATCCAGAAAAATTAATGCCTATAATGGCAACAAATCTTTTGCCCATATGGATGTCTGGTATAGTGATATGCGGAGCTATTGCAGCTATGATGTCAACTGCAGATTCACAATTGCTTGTATCTACAAGTATTGTTACTCAAGATATTTCTATTTTTTTAAAAAAATTTCCAAAAAAAATATCTATGTTATCAATAGGGCGAATTTTTACTCTTTTTATCGGAATAGTTAGCTTTTATTTAGCAACTCAATCGAAAAAAATGGTGTTTGAAATGGTATCATATGCATGGGGTGGTCTAGGTGCATCATTTGGTCCAGCATTGTTACTGAGTCTTTGGTGGAAAGACACAAAAAAAGAAGGGATAATTGCAGGTCTTTTATGTGGAACAATTTTTACTATTTACCCAGTTTTTAATGAATTAATTACACCTCGTTTTTCTGCCTTTATAATTTCTTGTACGATGATTATATTTATTTCAAATTTAATGAGATACTATAGAAAAACAAATTAAAACAAATTCTCTTTATAGATGTTTTCCAGCAATTTAAATTGTAAGGGTGTATCAATTTCCATACTATATTTTTCATCCCAAATCACATATCCAATTTTTCCACCTAATCTATTTCCAATTTTTTCAAAATGTTCTCTTTTAAAAATATATAATGATCCATTTTCAATAAATTTTAAATCTTTTGATAGCATATCTTGTCTTCTTGGACGATTAATATAATCATATTCAGCAGTTACTGTATTATTTTTAATTTTCCAAAAAAAATGCGATGTAGGAGAAAGGCTTAGAAAACTATCGTAGTTTTTATTAATAAATTTTTCTATAGCTTCATCTAGAGAATTATGAGGTCTATAAGGACTTGTCGCTTGAAGTAATATGATAATATCAGGTTTAGGTTCAGTTTTATTAAGAAAATGCTCAATAACACTTTCAGTAGTCGAATGATCTGTTGCCAATTTTTTTGGGCGTTTTAAAATAGTAACATTATGATTTTTAACGACTGATTCTATTTTTTCATCATCGGTAGATATAATAATATTATTTACATACTTGGATGATTTTGCATAATTAATTGTATGTGCTATAAGAGGTAAGTTGGCAAAATTTTTAATATTTTTATATGGTATCCCTTTGCTACCACCTCTAGCTGGAACAAGTACCGCAATCTGTTTTTTATCCATGATTATATATAATTAAATTAGTGAATTTATACTAAATTATGATAAATAATCTAAAAGATATTTTCATCATAAGATAATAATTTACTTAAAAATTTATTAGGAGAAATTATTGGGTAGTTTAACCACAGAATGGCAAGGGACAGAATATTTTTCTATAAAGGACTTTAATCATATAGAGTTTTTTGTAGGGAATGCTAAGCAAGCGGTACATTTTTATAGATCTATTTTTGGTTTTCAGCCACATGCATACTCTGGCCCTGAAACAGGGAATAAGGAATGTGTTTCTTATGTCCTTAAAAATAATAAAATATATTTTGTTTTAACAACACCATTATCTTCTAAGCATTATGCTTCTAAGTGGCTTGATAAACATGGAGATGGAGTATATGATATTGCTTTTACCGTAGATTGTGATGAAAAAGCATATGATTCATGTATGTCTAGAGGTGCTACAAGTGTAATGAAACCTAAGGTAGTTGAGGATACATATGGAAAATATGGACATTCTTCAATTCAAACTTATGGTGATACGATTCATTCATTTATTTGGCGAGATAATTATAAAGGGCTTTGGGCCCCTGGATACGCTAAATTATCCTTACCTGAAATTACTAATCCAATTCCATCTATTTCAACGATAGACCATGTCGTTGGCAATGTTGAATTAGGAAAGATGGATGAATGGAAAAGTTTTTATGAAAACATTTTTGGTTTTACTAATTTTGTAAGATTTGATGAAACTGATATTTCTACACAATACTCTTCATTAAAAAGTATCGTTGTAAGGTCTAAAAATTGGAAAGTTAAATTGCCGATTAATGAACCTGCAAATGGTATAAAAAAATCACAAATACAAGAATATCTTGATTATAATGAAGGTCCAGGTGCTCAACATATTGCTTTACTGACTAGTGATATTATACAAGCCGTTAGTTCTATGAGATCAAATGGAGTTGAGTTTCTTGAAGTCCCTGACACATATTATGATAATATAGAAAGTAGAATAGGTACAATTGATGAGGATATTAGCATACTTAAAAAACTAAACATTTTAATTGATAGAGATGATGAAGGTTATTTATTGCAATTATTTACAAAACCATTAGAGGATAGACCTACTTTGTTTATTGAAATTATTCAAAGAAAGGGTTCTAGAGGGTTTGGACAAGGTAATTTTCAGGCACTTTTTGAATCAATTGAAAGAGAACAAGCCTTGAGAGGTAATTTATAATGCCAATTTATCATCGTTCGGGAAACATACCAGATAAGAGACACACAATTTATAAGAATCCAAGGGGAAAGATATTTTACGAAGAATTGGTAAGCAGAAAAGGTTTTTCTGGTATTTATTCAAATATTTATCATTTAAATAGACCAACAAAAATAAAAAAAATTGGAAAATTAGAAATATTGAATAAGACTTCAGTTTCAATTAAACACCGCCCTCGTCATTTACAAACTTCCAAAATTAATAAAGGTGGTGATTTAATTAATTCTAAAGCATTATTATTCTATAATGAAGACATAAACATATCAACTGGGAATTTAAATGAATCAATGAATTATTATTTCCGAAATGGATTAGAAGATATGCTTTTGTATATTCAATCTGGTAATGGAAAAATGAAGACTAATTTTGGTGATTTAGATTGTACTAAAGGTGATTATATTATTATTCCTAGGGGTATTATATGGAAGTTAGAGATTATAGATTCTCTAAAAACATTAATAATAGAATCAAGTGCGCCTATTGAAACACCATCAAGATATAGGAATGAGTTCGGCCAATTGCTAGAACATTCACCTTTTTGTGAAAGAGATATAGTATTACCTATCCTTCAAGATCCAAATAATATTAATAAAGAAACATTAATAAAAGTAAAAAATCACATTGGGGTTCAAGAAATATATTATGATAATGACCCATGTGATATAGTAGGATGGGATGGATATTATTTCCCATGGAAAATTAATATAAAAGATTTTGAGCCAATAGTTGGTAGGATACATCAGCCTCCACCAGTTCATCAAACTTTTCAAAGTTCAGGATTTGTAGTATGTTCGTTTGTTCCGCGTTTATTTGATTTTCACCCTAAATCAATTCCAGCTCCTTATCCCCATTCAAATATTGATTCCGATGAAGTAATTTTCTACTCTAAGGGAAATTTTATGAGTAGAAAAGGTATTGGTGAAGAATCTATCACTTTACATCCAATGGGTATGCCCCATGGCCCTCAACCTGGCAAGTATTTTAGTTCTGTAGGTAAGGAAAAGACAGATGAGTTAGCAGTGATGATAGATACTTTTAAACCTTTGCAGATAACTACAATTGCAAAGAAAATTGATGATAAAAGTTATCCATATAGTTGGTTAGACTAATTTTGATTGGTATTTATAAAGTTAAAGGAGAAATAAAAAAATGAAGTTGGTAAGTTTTGAAATTGATAATCAAAATAAAATGGGATCTGTTGAAGACGATATGATTTATGACTTAAATAAGTTAGATGATAGGATTTCTAATTCTGTGCTTGGATTTATTAAAGGGGGTGAAAACCAATTTTTATTAGCTAAGTCAGTAATTAATAGTAACTCTCCAACAATTCCAGTTTCAAGTGTAAATTTGCTTTCTCCTATTCTAAATCCACCATCAGTTAGGGATGCTTATGCCTTTCGACAACATGTTCTGACCGCAAGACAAAATCGTGGTTTAGAGATGATACCTGAATTTGATGAAATCCCGATTTTCTATTTTACAAATCATAATGCAGTATATGGTTCGGGCAAATTTCCTGTATTATCTAAACATCTTGATAAGCTAGATTTTGAACTTGAATGTGCTGCGGTGATAGGTAAAGGTGGTACAAATATTTCAGTTAGTGATGCTGACAAATATATTTGGGGTTTTATGATTATGAATGATTTCTCTGCTAGGGGGCTACAAATGCAAGAAATGAAATTAAATCTTGGCCCTGCAAAAGGTAAAGATTTCGGTTCATCTTTTGGGCCTTACCTTGTTACGAAAGATGAACTTGAACCTTTTAAATCAGTATCTAAGGATGGAGATCGATATAATTTAGAAATGAAAGCATATGTAAATGATGTTCAAGTTTCTCAAGATAATTTAAGTAATATGACATGGAGTTTTGCTCAAATTATTGAAAGAGTAAGTTATGGTGTAGATATTTTCCCTGGAGATATTATTGGTTCTGGTACATGCGGAACAGGGTGTTTTCTTGAGTTAAATGGATCTAATATCACAAAGAATCAATGGTTATTACCAAATGATAAAATTACTTTGGAGATAGAAGGATTAGGTTCTTTAGAAAATCAAATTCATCTTAATGAATCAATATAATCCCCAAAAACTTAGTTTAAAAGATAAACATCAGCTGCTATTGTCTAGTATTGCACCTAGGCCAATTGGTTTTGCTTCAAGTAAAAATCTTAAGGGACAAATTAATTTAGCTCCATTTAGTTATCATAATGCTTTTAGTTCAAATCCCCCTATTATAGGTATATCTCCAGCTTACAGTGGTAGAACGGGTAATCCTAAAAATACACTATTAAATATTTTGGAAACGAAAGAATTTGCATTATCTGTTGTCACATATAATATGGTTGATCAAATGAATATATGTTCTGCAGAATACAGCTCTGAAATTGATGAATTTAAAAAATCTGGTTTAACGAAATATCCGGCTAAAATGATATCTGTCCCAGGAGTTGCGGAATCTCCAATAATTATGGAATGTAAATTATTAGATTATATTGAGCTTAGCAAAGAGCCCGCAGGAGGAAACCTTATTTTGGCAGAAATAGTATATTTTCATACTAAAGATAATATATATAATGAATTAGGTGAAATAGACCCTAAATTAGTAGACCAAGTATCTCGATTAGGTAAAAATTGGTATTCTAGAGCTAACCAAGGTTTGTTTAATTTATCACCACCGCGATTTATTCCAATTGGATTTGATAATTTGCCCAAAGAAGTTAAAAACTCAAACATTTTTTCAAATCAGCAACTTGCACGATTAGCCTTCGTAGAAAAAATTCCTCCCTTTGATAAAACTAAGAAGATTGAAAAAATATATAATAAAAAAAATAAAAATGAATTGTTGAAAGATATTGCAAATTTGATAGATAAAAATAAAATTTATGAAGCTTGGCAACTTATTCATTTGGGAGTTTTTAATGAGTAAAATGATGTGGACTCCGAGTGCTAGTTCTATTGAATCTTCAAATATGAATTCCTTTATAAAATTTGTAAATAAAAAATATATGAATAATTTTAATGATTATTCAGATTTATATAATTGGTCCATAAATAAAATACCTGACTTTTGGGCGTCTTTTTGGGAATATTCGCAGATTATTTATTCTGAACCATACACAGATGTAATAG
>CAYFHL010000004.1:0-31941 GCA_964342955.1 uncultured bacterium | reverse complement strand
ATACTTACTTAAATGCTACTATTTTAAAGGTGAGTATACAAATCAAAGTGATGAAGATAAAAAAACACTGTTTAGCCTAGGTAAGGCTATCGGAGAAAAATATATAGAAACCTATCCTGAATCTGAACAATTTAGATACTGGTATTTAGTAAATCTTGGTAGCTGGGCACAAGTTTATGGTATTTTTGCTGCTGCACGAGAGGGTGTGGCTGATATTATGCTGATGCATTCAAATAAAATTATTGAACTAAATATAGAATATGAAAATGGTGGTGGTTACTTTATGCTGGGTGCTGTTCATTTTAAGTCTCCTTATATCCCCTTTCTACTACCTTGGCCGGATAACGATGAAGCAATTAAATATTTGCAACTATCAATTGATACAGGTACTGCAACATTAAACCAAAAAAATTATTTAGCTCAAGCCTTATATGAAGCTGGAAATACAAACGCCGCTATAACATTATTAACCGAAGTAGTAAAATCTTCACCCCGCAAAACAAACCTAATTGAAGATCTTAATGATATTGAAGAAGCTAAAGAACTTTTAAACGATTATTAAAATCATTTGAATAAAACTTACCTAAGTAAATATATCCGTAATAAAGCATTAGATATCGGGTTTTCAAAAATTGGCTTTACTTCGCCTGACATTATAAATCATAATGATCAACATCTTTTAAAATGGATTGATAAAAAATTTCATGGTCAAATGAATTGGATTGAAAATCGTATCGAAGAGAGGCTTAGTATAAAAAAATACTATCCAGAGGTAAAATCCATCATCTCAGTTGGGTTAAACTACTTTACTGGAAATGCAAATAATGTAGAAAATACTGGAAAAATATCAAACTATGCCTGGGGAGATGATTATCATCTAATTTTAAAATCACATTTGTATAATTTGTTAGATGAAATTAAAAAAATAGAACCTAACATTCATGGTGTAGTATGTGTAGACACATCACCTATCATGGAAAAGGAATGGGCACAAAAATCTGGAATTGGATGGGTTGGGAAAAATACTAATATAATTACAACAGATTTTGGCTCTTGGATATTTTTAGGAGAATTACTAATAAATTTTGAATTAGATTATGATTCCCCCTTTCTTATTGATCATTGTGGTAGCTGTACAGCTTGCTTAGATGCTTGTCCAACAGATGCATTCCCCCAGCCTTATGTTTTGGATTCTAATAAATGTATTTCATATTTAACTATCGAGTTTAGAGGAGATTTTGAAAATATCCATAATACACCATTAAACAATTGGATCTATGGCTGTGATATTTGTCAAGAAGTTTGTCCATGGAATATTAGTTTTTCTCAAATATCTACTGAAAATAGATTCCTTCAAAGAAATACTATAGTTAATAAAAAATTTACTGACTGGCTAAATTTAGATCAAAAAAGTTTTAATGAATTTTTTAAAAATAGTCCAGTCAAAAGGACTAAATATAAAGGCCTCTTAAGGAATATCAAGGCAAACTTAGCTAACAAAAACTAAGTTATTTAATGTTTATATTGTCAAACCTAAATTTTAAATTTTTTATAATTTTAATTTAGATATTAAAAAGTTAGTTAATTAAATTTGTCAGATCTTACCTGTTTATGTTTCAGAATAATAAAAGTTATTAGAACTTCCAGATTTCGGTTTAAGATTAGACACTATTTTCAATTTACTAATAGTGAATTAAAATCAGATGAAAAAAAATAAATTAAATGAGTTTATACCTATTGATCTAAAATGGAATTAGGAGTTACAACATCAAAATAAATTGATTTTTTAGCCATAGCTCCAAACGTTCCCATTATAGTATTATTATTTTGATCTCTAAGATTAGTTCTTAATGGATCTCGCAAATCTAAAGATGAATTAAAATAATAGTTTTTATAATTCTTTGAAAAAGTGAAAATTTCATATTTATACTTTGAAGATTCAACTATACATCCATTTCTGTATTGTTCCGCAACTACTGATTCAAACCAAGTTACAATTTTATCATTGATTACAAAGTCTGAATTTGTAACAACATCTGAATGACCATGGTAATAAATCCATCTAGAATCTATATTATTATATATATATTGAACAGCTTGATATCTATCATTATCTACAAGTGTTGCATAATAAATTTTCGGAGATAGCAACTCATCTTCAGAAATTTCTAATTCATTCGCTAATAATTCTATTTCTATTGCATCTAAATTATCATTAAAACAAAAACATTCACTATTTCCGCATGAACTGGAACAATCTTCATTATTTTGAAAAATTTCACCTGTAATAGAGCATATTGCGAAATTATTAGTTAATTCAACAAAAGTTAATGTGTCAATATTATACTGTTCTAAACAATCAAATATCATATCTTCATCATTAAAATCTGTACAATTTTGTAAATTTAATAAATCATTATTATTATAAAATACTACAGGATGCTGTAATGTATCTATTGCTGTTATCCTGCCAAAATTTGAAAATTCTGGAATTTCTGAACAATCACATGAAAATTTATATTCACTACCATATCGATTAAAAAAGTTTTGTTCATTACAATTTAAATCTGGTACCCAGGCACCGTAGTTAATAACTTCTGCATCAAAAATACTTGCTGGTGGATTCTGATCAACAAAAAAGGTATCGGCTGACTCATCAAAAATAAAATCACATGTATCTAATCCATTTATCATATAAACTATGCAATCTCTTATATGTATATTAGGTAAAAGCTCATTAAAATCATCTACATATGGCTCATTGCAACTTGGCAGGCCATCATTTTCACCTTCATCTGGAGCAACATCTCCTCCAAATCCAAGATCATCATAATCCCCGTCATTATTTGAATCTATTGCAGCGACTCCATCAATCCCTACATCATCTGTAACACAATCACCTTCACAAGAATCTAGACAAGATTCCTTATCTAAGTATGTAACTAATTCACTACTTCCATCAACACTACACCGATATAAATGAACTATACATTCATCAACATTACAATTTAAACTACAATCATCTAAGCTTTCAAATGATTCACCATTACAATAATAGTAATTCCAATCATTATTATCATCTAAACAGTTATAATAAGTATCTTCATTTAATTTTGATGATCGATCAATACGAACTATAGCTGTATTATCTGTGGGCAACATTAATGCCTCTATTCTAAGCTCTGGCTGATAAAAATCAAAATCATTGGCAAAATCATTGATGTTTAATTCCTTCCTGCAAGAAAAAATCGATAGAATAATTATTATAGCAATTCTTAAAAACATCTATATCTCAAACTCCATTCCTATAGTAGCAATAATTGGAAACATACTAAATGCTTGTACTCTAGATGGTGAAGAATTATGATTCCAATTATAAAATAAAACATTATAATAATTTAGAATGTTGATTACTTGAAATTTTATTTTACTATCTAAACCAAGTATTTTAGAATTTCGAGAAATACTTATATCAATTCTTGCATAATCTGGATAGGTAGAACCATTTTTTTGTCCATTAATATTACCGAAATAATTATACGGTTTTTCTAAACTTCCATAATTTGATTCACTTGTTTGATATACTTTACCTAGTACTGCCGTATAAGTTTGACCAGATTCATATACAGCACTTAGGCCAAAACTATATTTTTTATTTAACTGATAATTTAAAACTGATATAAAAGAATGTGGCTTATTATATTTCGCTGGATAAGATTCATTATCATCCCATATTTCACCATCTGAATTAAAATCAACTTCTCTTACTATATTAGAATGTGCATAAGCAATCCATCCTGAAAACTTTTTTACATTTAATCTATATAAAAATTCTATTCCGTATGCGACTCCAGTTCCAGAAACAGCAATTGTACTTTCTATATCCAAAGGATCTGCAAGAGGATTCAGTTCATATAAGTGTATATAATTCTTATAGTATGCTTCTATTGAAAAAGTGTTACCATTTGATATCCAATATTCACCACCTAAAATATAATGTTCTGATCTTTGAGGTCTACCATTCGGAGGTATCGGTTGCCAAAAATCAACAATTCTTAATAATTCTTCATCTTGATTTATTGTATATAGAAATTGTGAAAATTGTCCCCAACTAAACTTGATAGCCAAATCTGATAGTGGATTATATTTTATTGCAATCCTAGGATCAATTAATATTTCATCTAAACTAAAATATTTAGAAAGCCTTGTCCCAATATTTAAAGAGAATATCGGTGATGGCCTATATATAGAGTTGAAAAATAGACTCTTAATATTGGGTTCAGATCCTAAACTAACTCTATCTACTCCAGCAAATGATTCTTGATAATCTAATTCTAGGAGCTTATACTGCCAACCTAATTTAAATCTTAAATTTTCAGAATAAATGTATGTCATCATTTGATCTAAGCTAATATCTTTAACAAGGTTATCAACATTAAATGTTAAATCAGAATCAGCTTCATCTGCATCATTGTTGTCATTATCAATAATTACAGAATCAGTTGAGAAATCTACAGCAAAATCAACTAAAAAATCATAAATTGTTCTAGAAACTTTAGATTCTATAAAATAATTACTTCTAGGTATATATTTCCATGTTAGATTATTAGTATAATTTCCCCAGTCCCAATTAAATCCAATTTCAGGAAACCCATCTCCGCCAAATGATAAAAACAAATCATCATTGCCAGAAAACTGACTATATAATAATTGATTATTATCATTTATAGCTGTTTTTAATTTTATATGAGTATCCCAGAAATAATAATTCAATGGTTCTGATTCATCTATTATATTATAGTACAAACTAACAAATTTATCAAAATATGTTCGTCTTCCTGAAATCATCCACGAACCGTTATATAATGCACCTTCTGCCAAAAATTTTGCAGATAATAAACTGATATCGCAAGTAGCTTTACTAAAATCAAAATATTTCTTTAATGGTAAATCAAAAATACGTCCATTCTTAGAGTCACCCTCTCTTGCTGTTATATTTAATACCGATGATAACCTACCACCATATTCGGATGGAAAGCCACCAGCTAGAAATTCTGCATCTGAAATCATATCAGCATTAAATGCTGAGAAAACTCCTCCTATATGATATGGATTATATATTTCAGTACCGTCTAAGAGGATAAGATTTTCATCAGGACTTCCTCCTCTGACAATTAATGCTGCATTAAAATCATTGCTAGCAGTAACACTTGGTAATAATTGAAGTGTTCTAAAAACATCAGACTCAATAAATGCAGGCGTTCTTCTAATTTCTAAGTTTGATATATTTACTCTACTTATATCTACTTTTTTATCAAAACGCATTCTTTCTGCAGATACTTTTACTTCTTCAAAATCTAAAGCCTGTGGTTCTAATTCAAAATTTATTCTTAGATTTTCTTGATCTACAATAATTTTTTGATCAATAGTTTTATATCCAATAACCATTATTTTTAATTGATAATTACCCGGTTTTATAGAAGGTATTATATAATAACCATTAATATCTGATGCAGTCCCTATATTTGTATCCATAACAATTATATTTGTATATGGCAAGGGTTCACCTGTACTTAGATCTCTAATAGTACCAGATATACTAATTGCAAATGATAACTTTAATAAAAATATTAATATAAAACAATTGATTTTCAATGGATTTTGCTTAAAAAAAAACTTCCAAAATCAAAATTAGGAAGTTCATTATAATTTTTTTAGAATCAAAAAATATATCAAGTTAAAATACTAACTTGTTTTTTATTTTTTCCTTTTCTTTCAAATTTAACCTTACCATTAGCAAGTGCAAACAATGTATCGTCACCACCTTTTCCTACATTCAAACCAGGGTGAATTTTTGTACCTCTTTGCCTAACTAAAATGCATCCAGTATTTACAAACTGTCCATCAGCTCTCTTTACACCCAATCTCTTGGAATGACTTTCTCTACCATTCTTAGAGCTACCTACACCTTTCTTATGAGCCATTTTCTAATTCCTTATTTTGCTTTTTTAGATACTGTTTTCTTTTTTGCGACTGTTTTATTTTTTGTTTTTACTACTTTTTTACTAGATGTAACTTTCTTTTTTGAATCTTTCTGTATATCTTTATTTTCTTTGCTAACGACACTCTTTTTCTTAGTAGAAATTTTATTGATTTTTAACATAGAATATTTTTGTCTATGTCCATTTTTCTTCTGGTAACCTTTCCTTCGTTTCATTTTAAAAACAATAATCTTTTTATCTCTTACATGCTCAACAACTTCGGCTTGGACCTGAACATCTTTCAAATAAGGAGCCCCAACGATCTTCTTCTCACTATCAGATAAATATAATATTTTATCAATATTTATTTTAGCTCCCACTTTTTCACTAACAAATGGAACTTTTAAGACGCTATCTTTTTCAATTACAAACTGTTTACCTAAATATTCTATTAATGCATTCATATATAAACCCTTTCAAGCCAAGAAATTTATTTATTTTTTATTATTTCAACAAGCTAAACTTCTAAAGTTACATCTTTATTGCGTTTTTTTGAAAATATTCTAAACTGATCCAAGTTTATCTCTTGATCAACCCTTAAGTCTAAAAGCATCCAATTTTTCCACATAAAACTAGAAATAACTTTAGACTTTGTTTTCTTTATATACTCTAGCATTTGCGGATGTAAATATATTATTAATCTTCTATCTTTTGCTTTATATCTAAATCTCTTCAACCAATTTTCTATAGATGTTAATGTCGTATCTTTTAATGCAATCCTTCCTCTTCCATTGCATGTTGGACAATCTTCACTAATAGTATGTAATAAATTTAGTCTAACTCTTTGTCTAGTCATTTCAAGTAATCCAAAGGTTGAGAATTCAGTTAATGAAACTTTTGCTCGATCTGTTTTAAGAGCTTTTTTCAATTCTTCAAATACGCGTTTTCGATTTTCTTGTTCTTGTAAATCAATAAAATCAATAACAATCAATCCCCCAATATCCCTTAATCTTAATTGATGTGCAACTTCCTTTGCTGCTTCTAAATTTATTTTTAATGAATTTTGTTCATGATCTTTCTTGCCAATATATCTGCCACTATTTACATCAATTACAACCATCGCTTCTGTATGCTCGATTACAAGATGTGCACCACTTTTCATCCATACTTTTCTTTTTAAAGACTTATCAATTTGCTCTTCAATTTTATTTTCATCAAATATGAAGCTCTTACCTTTTTTTAATTCTATTTTTTCTATTTTTTCAGGACTCACTTCTTTAAAATAAGATGTAATACGCTTTAAAAGCTTCTTATCATCTACTACAAGTTTCTTAATATCAGGAGTAAAAAGGTCTCTAATAACTTGAACTGATGTTGTAAAATCTCTATAAACAAGGGTAGGAGCTTGCTTATTTTTTGATTTAGATTGAAGTTCTTCCCATTTTTTCCAAATTCTATTATAATCAGTTGTTAATAACGTTTGATCCTTCCCTTCTGAAATAGTTCTGATTATTAAACCATAGTTTTTAGGCTTAATTTCTTTAGCTAACCTTCTTAATCGCCTTTTTTCATATTTATCACCTATTTTTCTAGATATCCCTATATATTCTACATTTGGGACTAGAACCATTAAACTTCCAGGTATAGAAATATCAGTAGTAACTCTTGGGCCCTTCCCGCTAAATGCCTCCTTAGTTATCTGAACCAAAATTTCATCGCCAACTACTAAGTTTTTTGATAAATCTTTATTTTTTGATAAGCTTATTTTTTTATTTTTTTTATGGTTAACATTATCATCATCATCATCATTAAATGACAAGTTGCCTATACTTTCAGGACTACCTATTTCAGAAAAAGGTAGGAAAGCATTTACATCATGTCCAATATCTATAAACGCTGCTTGCATACCGGGGATAACATTTTGCACTTTACCTTTATATATATTACCAACTGTACGTTGATGATCAGGAAGCTCAACATAAAGTTCAACGAGCTTCTCATTATCAGTAAGCGCAATTCGCGTGCTCCCGGCAGAAACATTTATAAACATCTCTTTGCCAGTTTTCATATATCATCCAATTCAATTTATATTAAATAATATAGAAGAGCTTGTAATTTTGCATTATTTATAGGCAAGCATGTTATGAATAGGTGAGGGACTAAATATTATACTTATATTAAAAAATCTAAATGCGATGTAAGGAATAAATAAACTTATAATTCCTAATTACCATTTATCAATGGAATTCACAACAAAAAGAATCATTCTTGAATAAAATACCTATTTCTAAAAGGCCTAATTAAGCCAAAAATATAAAGCTAATTCTATTTTATATGTCTAATTTACAAAGATAAATTTATTTATCTTATCTATTTTAATATTTTTTTTCTAAATAAATTTGATCTTGTTTTTTATAAATATGTAAATTAATAGGATATTTTTAACATTAATTTTAAATGGAGAACAATAAATGACTTATATAATAGCTGATCCTTGCGTGGGAACTTGTGATACTGCATGCGTTGAAGTTTGTCCTGTAGATTGTATACATGGACCATTTGATAAAGAAGGTGCTGGAGCTGAAGCAAAAGAACCTGATTTTGACCCTACAGATAAACAATTATATATTGACCCCGAAGAATGTATTGATTGTGGAGCTTGTGAACCAGAATGTCCTGTAGAAGCTATTTTTGAAGAGGATGCAGTTCCAGAGGAATGGAATAAGTTTATTAAAATTAATTATGAGTGGTTTGATAGAGAATATGATGGATAGTTATTGTAAATAATTATTCTTTTTAATATTATATTTTGGAACAAACTGCACCTTCTAGTAAATCTATAGTTAACCTATTAAAGGATATAAGCTACCCTGGCTTTAGTAGAGATATTGTTTCCTTTGGTTTAATTAATGACGTTAAAATAGATTCAAATACCATTGCAATATATCTAAAAATCAATACTGATAATAACAGCCACATCGATACTTTAAAGCTTTCTATAAGGAATAAAATAAATTCTAAATATTCTAATTTTAAAGTTGATATCATTATTAATCAAAATAAGCCTCAAATCTCGAAAACGCAAACTACAAACACTGAAAAAATTAAAAACATTATAGCTGTTGCTAGCGGCAAAGGCGGGGTTGGAAAATCAACAATCTCATTAAACCTAGCTGCACAATTAAGTAAAAAATATAATGTGGGTTTGCTTGATCTTGATATTTATGGCCCTAGTCTACCTATGCTTGTAAATCTTAATGACCAGCCTGCTTTGAATACAGAGAAAAAGCTTATCCCTTTAGAAAAATACAACTTAAAGCTTATGTCATTTGGTTTTCTCAACACCAATAATTCCCCTGCTATTTGGAGAGGCCCAATGGTTGCCAGAATGACACAACAATTTTTTGATGATGTAGTATGGGGGTCATTAGATTATCTGATTTTAGATTTACCACCTGGGACTGGTGATATCCAGCTAACCCTTGTTCAAAAACTTGCTCTAACAGGCGCTCTAATTGTTACAACTCCCCAAAATTTAGCTCTACTTGATGTTAAAAAAGGAGCAGATATGTTTAGTAAAGTTAATACACCAGTTCTAGGTGTTATAGAGAACATGGGGAATTTTGTATGCCCTCATTGTAAAAAAGAAAGCGAAATCTTTAAAGGTCTTGGTGGTACTATAGAAAGCAATAGACTAAATGTTCCATTACTAGCCCAAATACCCCTAAATGGAGATATAGTTTCTACATCTGATAATGGCACACCTTTCGTTTTAGAATATCCTAATTCACCTATAACTCTAGAATATGATAAAATAATTAAAAAATTAGAAAACATTTAAGCTGTTTTTTTACAAACTACTATAAAAAAAGTTAAATAGTTCTAGCTATTTTCATTTTAAATTATAATTCAATGAAAAATATAGAAATTGACAAAAATAACATCCCTGATCATATCGCAATTATTATGGATGGGAATGGACGATGGGCAAATAATAAAAATTTGCCACGAATTATCGGACACAGATCCGGAGTTAAAACCGTTAAAAATATTACAGAACTATGTGGATCTCTTGGCGTTAAAATATTGACACTTTATACATTTTCATCTGAGAATTGGAACAGACCAAAAAATGAAGTCAAAGCTCTAATGCAATTATTGCTTAAAACTTTAAAAAAAGAAATACAAGACTTGATTAATAATAATGTAAAATTAACAACCATCGGTGATCTTAGTATATTCCCAGACGAAATAAAACAAGAAATTGTTGAAAATTGTTCGCTTACAAAAAATAATACGGGGTTAAACTTAAACCTAGCATTGAATTATGGAGGTAGACAAGAAATTATTTTTGCTATTAAATTATTATTTGACTCTATTAAATCAGGAAAGATTGTAAAAAATCAAATAAATGAGTCACTAATATCTAGTCTAATTTATACATCTAATTTACCTGATCCCGATCTATTAATTAGAACTGGAGGAGAGTTCAGAATTAGCAACTTTTTATTATGGCAAATAGCATATACTGAAATTCATATCACTGACTTATATTGGCCCGAATTTAAAAATAGTGATTTACTGAAAGCAATTGCAGATTTTCAGTCTAGAGAACGTAGGTTTGGTAAAATTAGTGAACAATTAAAGATCAATCATGATTAATTTAATTTTTATTATTATAGTTACACATTTTCTATTTCCAAGTAATAACAATATTATAGTACAAAATATTTCAATTAGTGGAAACGAAAGAATATCTAAAAAGGATATCTTGCTTCAAAGTGGTCTATTTCCAGGAATGATCTTGAAAAGTGATGAAATCCCTCGTGCTATAAAAAGATTGTGGAACCTTGATAGATTTGGCGATATACAAATATACATTGATAAAGAAGATGATACAGGTATTTATCTAATAATTGAAGTCTCGGAATACCCCGTACTTAATGAAATAAAATTTCAAGGCAATAAAAAAAAATCTGATAGAGCATTAAAAGAAGAATTAGAACTTACTTCAGGTCAAATACTAACAGAAAGAGTTGTATTTGAAGCTACTCAAAAAATAAAATCCTTATACTTAGATAAAAATTTTCATTCAATAGAAATAATAGCCCTTTTAGAATCAAATGAATCAACAAATTCTCAAGATTTAACATTTCAAATATCGGAAGGTAATAAACAGAAAATAAAGAAAATTAATATTGAAGGAAATAAGATTTTATCTAAACAAAAAGTATTAAGAAAATTAAAAGATACAAAAGAATGGAAATGGTATCTCCCATGGAGAGGATCATGGAACTATAATGAATTTGAAGCAGATAAAATTACTCTATCACAATTTTATAAAAACAATGGTTATAGAGATTTCTATATTATAAGCGATACTATTTTAACTTCTTCAGAGGACAAAAATCTTAATTTAAATATTATTTTATATGAAGGACCTCAATATTTTATTAGAAATATTACATGGGATGGGAATTATATACATTCCGATAGCGAGTTAAATGAACGCCTAGATTTTAACAAAGGAAGCCTGTTTGAACAAGAAAAATTCAATTTAGCAGTCTCTGAAAAAGTTAGCCCTTTATATACTGATGATGGCTATTTTTATTTTCAAATTGAACCTCAAATCACTCCAATTGGGATCGATTCAATTGATATAAAATTTAATATCATTGAAAATAATATTGTTACGATTAGAAAAATATTAATAAAAGGAAATTTAAAAACAAACGATGATGTAATTAGAAGAGAATTAAGAGTTTTTCCTGGAGATACATTTAGCCGTAAAAAACTAATGGATAGTTATAGAGATATTTTTATGCTAAACTTTTTTGAAAATGTAATTCCTGATATTGTTCCAATTAGTGATAATGAAATAGATATCAAACTAGAAGTCTTAGAAAAGAGTACCGGACAAGCAAATTTTTCTATGGGTTATAATGGAACTTATGGCTTTACTGGTGGAGGCGGCTTTGAATTTCCTAATTTTAGAGGCAATGGACAAACACTATCGATAAGTTATCAAAGGGGTATAAACTCTAATCAAACAAATCCGTACTCAAACTATAATAATTTTAATTACAATAATGTTAATACAGATATTGCAAGCTATCAGTCATTCTCTGTAAGTTTTGTTGAACCTTGGTTATTTGATACTCCAAATCTTATCGGTGGTAGCTATTTTTATACAGAAAGAGGACGAGGCCAAGGCAATCCTTACAATTTTGACATTAAACAACATGGTGCATCTTTAAGATTTGGAAGACGTTTTAAATGGCCGGACTCATTCTTCAGGGGCTCCTGGCTAATGAAAGGTTCTGATAACCAATATTTTGCTGATAGTCCTAATATACTAACTGATCAATTTAGCGGTATTGATAATAATGATATAGACCTATCAGGCAACATGTTTAAATTTTCTTCTTCTGGAATTTCAATAACACAAATAATCACTAGGGATAGTAGAAATCATCCAGAGTTTCCAACTCTAGGTTCAAAATCTATTTGGACAACAATACTTTCTGGTTATTTCATTGGAGGAGATGAAGAATATCACAAGCATATACTTGATTTTAATTGGTTTACACCCATAAACAAAAAAACAACATATTCTCAGGTTTTTAAAGCTGGAATATTATTAAGACGATATAAAAATTCAATTATTCCACCTAGCGCTACATTCATAATGGGAGGCACGGGAATACCATATGGAGAAATGCTACGTGGATATCCAGACTATGAAATCAGACCATATGGATATTCTCATACTAGAGGCGGAGATATAATGCTAAAGTACTCTTTTGAACTTAGATTTTCATTATCTCAAAGTCCTACTATTTATGCCTTATCCTTCTTTGATATTGGCAATGTTTGGTCAGAAATTAACATCGTTGATCCTTTTAATTTAAAAAGATCTGCGGGGTTAGGAATACGCGTTTTCATTCCAATGTTAGGAATGCTCGGTTATGATATTGGATATGGATTTGATCCCACAGCTTTTGATACATCTAATGAAGCTCACGGCTGGGAATATCATTTGATTTTTGGTATGCCATTTTAATTTAATTAAGGAGATATATATGAAATACTTACACTATTGTTGCATGTTCATATTTTTATTAGGAACATCTTTATGTAACATAAAGATTGGATATGTTGATTCAAATGAAATTATGACAAAGTTTGAAGAAGTTCGAGATGTTCAAATTCAATTAGAAAAAGAACAACGAAAGATGCAAACTGAGTTTGAAAGCCTTGTTAGTAGTCTTGATAGCCTAAAAAGAGATTACGAGCGACAAAGATTGCTTATGAGTGAATCACGTAGAGTTGAAAAAGAAAATGAGATTTTATCAATGGAACAAAGCATTCAACAGTATCAACTCGATAAGTTTGGTCAAGAAGGAGAAATTTATAGAAAACAAAATGAGCTCTTAAAACCTGTACTTGCTAAAATTGATCAAGCAATACAAAAAGTTGGGAATGAAAGAGGTTATGATTTCATTTTAGATGCAATGTCAGGAGCGCTACTATTTGCCCTAGATGCTCACAACTTAACGGTAGATGTTATGGATGAATTAGAAAATGCAACAAAATAATTATAGATAAAATGTATTCAGTTCAACAAATAGCTGATAAAATTAATGGAATTGTTGATGGAGATCCTAATTTAACTATTTTGGGTATTTGTGACTTAAAAAATAGTATTAAGGAACACATTACTTTTTTTTCAGATAAAAAATATCTAGAACATTTATCTAATTGTAAAGCATCAGCAATAATCGTTGATTCAAACATTAAAATTAAAAAAAATAAAAAAACTTTGATTAGAGTTAAAAACCCTACATATGAATTTATTAGTGTTGTTAAAATGTTTTATTCTAAATCAAAAATAAAAAAAACCATACATAATTCTTCAACTATTTCAAAAAATGCAAAAATTGGAAAAAATGTTTACATTGGACCAAATGTATTTATTGGAGACCATGTTGTTGTTCATAATAATGTTTCTATTGGTGCAAATTGTGTTATTAATGAATCATCAGTATTAGGAGAAGGCTGTTTTCTACATTCAAATATAACAATTTATAATGATGTTGTAATAGGATCTAATTGTATTATAGATGCAGGATCAATGATAGGATCTGATGGCTTTGGCTTAGTTAAATACGATAAAAAATATCATAAAATTCCTCATATTGGTAAAGTAATAATCAAAAATGATGTATGGATTGGTACAAATTGCTGTATTGATAGGGGAACTCTAAGTGACACAGTAATTAACGAAGGTACCAAGATAGATAACTTAGTTCATATAGCTCATAATGTTAAAATTGGCAAAAATTGCATATTAGCTGCGCAAGTTGGAATAGCAGGGAGTACAATTGTTGAAGATGATGTAACAATTGCAGGCCAAGTTGGCATAATAGGTCACTTAACTATTGGATCAGGATCTACAATTGCATCTAAATCAGCTGTTTTTAAATCATTGCCCTCAAATTCCTTTGTATCTGGTATCCCAGCTAGAAAGCATAAAGATAGAATTAAACAAGATGTGGCTATTAATAAACTGCCTGATATTTTATACAGAGTGCGATCATTAGAAAAAAAGTAGGAATAAAAAATTTTGTCAATAAATAAAATCAATCATCAATACCAGAAAACTATTGTACAAAAAACTCAAATTAATGGAATAGGACTCCATACTGGTTTAAAAACATCTGCTATTCTTAGGCCAGCACAACCAAACCATGGCATTAAATTTCAACGGATTGATTTAAAAAACAAACCAATAATCCCAGCAGATATAAAATATATTTATGAATTAAATAGAGGGACTTCACTTAAAAAAAATAATGTTTTAGTATATACCGTAGAGCATCTATTAAGTGCAATCATAGGTTTGGAAATTGATAATATTTTAATCCAATTAACAGCTAAAGAAGTTCCTATTATTGATGGGTCTGCTATGCCTTTTGTCGAAATTATCACTAAGTGTGGAATAAAAAAACAGAATAAATTAAAAAATACACTTATTATTAAAGAACCCTTAAGTTTTACTGATTCAGAAAGGAATGTAGATATACATGTTATTCCATCTAAAACGTTTAAAATAACTTTTATTACAGATTATAATATGCAATCTTCTGGGAAGCAAATCTATTCAATTGATGATATTCATAAAAATTATGTGAGAGATATTGCACCTGCACGAACATTTTGTTTACTTTCAGAATTAATCAATTTAAAATCAAAGGGATTAATTAAGGGTGGCAATCTTAATAATGCCGTTGTTTTTATTGATTATAACATTAAAACTAATGAATTAATAAAATTGCAAAAAATCTTTAATATTAATCAAAAGTTATATAAAGGTGATAATAATATCCTTAATGGAAAACAACTTAAATATAAAGAAGAACATGTTCGACATAAAATTTTAGATCTTATTGGAGATTTAGCATTAATTGGTAGACCGCTTATTGGGCACATTATTGCAATTAAAAGTGGTCACGCCTCAAATATTGAATTAGTCAAATTAATTAAGAGGAACTCTACTAAAATGGTAAAAGCTAAAAATATTTATAAAACAAAAAAAATAGCCTTTGACATACAAAAACTACTAAAAGTTATGCCTCATCGCTACCCTTTCTTATTAATTGATCGTATATTAAGCATTGTTCCTGGAAAAGTAGTTAATGCTATAAAAAATGTCACAATTAATGAGCCTTTCTTCCAAGGTCATTTCCCCGGACAACCGGTAATGCCTGGTGTTTTAATTTTAGAATCAATGGCCCAAGCAGGTGGATTCTTAATATTAAATTCAATTAAAAATCCAGAAACAAAATTGATGTATTTCTCAGCTATAAATAAAAGCCGTTTTAAAAAAACAGTAGAACCAGGTGACCAAGTTTGCTTAGAGGTTAAGCTAGATAAATTTAAGCTAAATACTTGTAAAATTTTTGGTGTTGCAAAAGTAGATGATGAAATTGTTGCTGAAGCAGAAATGATGGCATCTATTGTTGATAGGAGAATATAGCATTTCTACTTTTATTCATCCAACAGCAATTGTAGATCCCAACTCATATATTGGAAAAAATGTTGAAATAGGACCTTACACAATAATTCATAATAATACTAAAATTGGCAACAATACAAAAATAGATTCTCATGTTAATATTAAACCTTTTAGTTATCTTGGTGCTAATTGCCAAATATTTCCAGGTGCAAATATAGGAGAAATTCCTCAAGATCTGAAATTTTCTGGTGAAAACACTGAATTACATATTGATGATAATACCATTATTCGTGAATATTGCACCGTTAATAGAGGGACCAGTGCTTCAAAAAAAACTATTATAGGAAAAAATTGCTTACTTATGGCATATGTCCATATAGCGCATGACTGTATTATTGGAAATAACTCAATCTTAGCAAATGGTGTGCAGCTTGGAGGACATGTTGAGGTAGGAAATAAGGTTATCATTGGAGGTATGACTCCTGTTCATCAGTTCTGTAAAATTGGTGATTATGCTTTTATAGGAGGAGGGCTTAGAATAGTACAAGACGTTCCTCCTTATATTATTGCCATGGGAGAACCGCTAAAATATTCTGGAATAAATTCTGTTGGCTTAAGAAGAAATAAAATCTCTCTTAATAAAAGAACAGATATAAAAAATGCCTATAAGCTAATTTTCAAATCTAACTTAAATATAACTCAAGCGATAGCAAGTATTAAGAAGAATTTTAAATCAACAATTGAAATAAAAAAAATCATTGATTTCATTAATAATAGTAATCGTGGGTTAATATAAATGCTAAAATATTACTCTTATTTTTCTATATTTTATTTCTCCTTATTGTTCGGTATGTCTGAAGCATCATTAGCTTGCCAAAACAGAATATTTCCAGTTAAAATTTATAATGTGCCTAGTATACTTCAAATTGGTATAAACAAAAATTTATCATTCACTAATATATTTTTGGGCTCCCAATATCAACCGATTAATAATTTAGGTATTAGTTCTGTTATGTCACCTAAAATAACTAATGAAGATAATATTTCATTTTATTGTAATATTGGTATTAGCTATAAAACTAATTTTAAAATAACTAACTATTCTTCAAATACATTAAATATTAATATACATAATTATCTATCCTATAATAAATCTAGTCAACGTTGGTATAGTTTATCTTTATCTGAATCATTTTCTTTTAATAGTATGGATATTCATCTAGGATGGAATATTTTATTTAATAATTTATGGACTCGAAATTTAATTACGGGATCAAGTTTAATTAATTTTAATGATACGATGAAATTAGTACCGGGGTTTTCAATGTTTTTTTCACCTCAGCTTGATTATTTAACATCTCTATCTGTTATTTTATTTTTATGAAATCAATAGGTATATTAGGATCTACAGGATCAATAGGCACACAATCTCTTGATGTTATTTCTAAATTAGAAGAAGAAATACATATTAAATACCTAACTTGTAATAATAATTTTGAATTATTGGCACAGCAAGCAAAAATTTTTCAACCTGAAGTGATTTGTATAGTCAACAAACAATATGAAAATAAATTAACCAACTTAATAAATTCAAAATCTATTCGAGTCGTTTCAGGTATGGATGAACTCTTAAATTTATGTAAAGTAACGAATTTAAGCTTAGTTATTAATGGTTTAGTAGGAACTATAGGAATGTTACCAACTATAGAAATAATAACGGCAGGAGTAAATGTAGCCTTAGCTAATAAAGAAAGCTTAGTAATGGCTGGCAAACAAATAAATGACTTATTGAAAAAAAAGAATGTAAAGCTTTTTCCTGTAGATAGTGAGCACAATGCAATATGGCAATGCCTAAAAGGAGAAAAATATGAACAAATTAATAAAATTATTTTAACGGCATCAGGCGGGCCCTTTAGAAAAACACCAAAAAACCAATTCAAACAAATCGTTAAAAAAGATGCCTTGAAACATCCTAATTGGGATATGGGAAATAAAATAACTATTGATTCAGCTACAATGATGAATAAAGGTTTAGAAGTAATTGAGGCATATTGGCTATTTGATGTTCAGCCAGAACAAATTGAGATAGTAGTCCATCCTCAATCAATTATTCATTCAATGGTTGAATTCACAGATGGTTCAGTAAAAGCCCAACTAGGTACACCAGATATGAAAATTCCTATTCAATATGCTCTTACATATCCAAACCATGGTAATACTTCTTGGGAAAAATTAGATTTAACTTCAATTGGCCAACTCTCATTTGAAAAACCTGATTTTGAAAAATTTCCGTGTATAAAACTTGCTTATAAAGCATTAAAAAATGGAGGAAGCTATCCAGCGGCATTAAATATAGCTAATGATGAAGCTGTTTATGCTTTTCTAAATGATAAAATCAATTTTTATCAAATCCCAATTTTTATAGAAGATGCTCTAAACAATCACAAATTTATTCCTAATCCAAATTTGGAGGAACTTTTATCACTTAAAGTTTGGATAGGAAAATATATTAGAAGTAAAATTCAAAGCTTAATTTAAAAGATAATAATTAATAATACATAATGTTAGCCATATTTTCATTTCTTATTGTGATAACTACCCTAGTGTTCATTCATGAACTTGGACATTATCTAGCTGCTCGAAGTGTTGGAGTAAGAGTAGAAAAATTTTATATTGGATTTAACTTGTTTGGACTTGGCATAAAAAAAACTATCAATAATACAGAATATGGAATTGGGCTATTTCCTCTTGGTGGCTATGTAAAAGTTGCAGGTATTATTGATGAATCTATGGATGCACACCATCAATATAAAGATGATGAATTTCAATCTAAAAATACTATCCAAAAAATTTGGATTATGTCTGCTGGTGTAATAATGAATTTTATTTTAGCTATTTTTATTTTTGCTCATTTAACTTATTACTATGGAATTAATGAACCTGATCCGAGAGCAATTGTGGGATCGATTTGTGAGGGATGTCCATCAGAAATAATTGGATTACAAGAAAACGATCTAATTATATCCATAAATGGCAATATAATTAACGATTGGTCTGATTTGACAAAAAATATCCATAATAAACCTAATCAAATAATCTATATTGAATGGATAAGAGATGGTATAACTTTTAGCGATTCATTAAAAACAATTTCAAGTCCTCAATTAATTGATGATGAAATTATTGATGTAGGTATGATTGGAATTTCACCAATTATACACAATAAAAAATCTACAATTTTTCAAGCTTTCTATTATGGTTCTAATCAGACTATATCATTATTAAAGTTTACTTGGAATAGCTTGCTAGGTCTATTAAAAGGTAATATATCTATAAAAGAAATGGCTGGTCCTATAATGATAGCAAAAATTGCAGGTGAAACAGCTTCTTCTGGTGCCTATGCACTTTTAAGTTTAATGGCTATGCTAAGTATAAATTTAGGTTTGATTAATATTTTACCAGTTCCTGGTTTAGATGGTGGTCATGTAATGATTGCATTAATAGAAGGCATATTAAATAGGGATCTATCATTAAAAACTAAACTAAATATTCAAAAAATTGGAATAATTTTATTAATGACCTTAATGTTAACTATCATGATAAATGATGTTCTAAGACTTATTAATTAAAAATAATTGCATCAAAATTGCTTAAATTTACGATTCATCAAATATAAATAAATATGAATAACGAAAAATTTCTAGATAAAAACTTTAAGCCAAATGAACACACAAAAAGTGAACTAGAAGAATTACATAAAAATAATCAATCACTGGAAGGTGCTCAAATTAAGTTTGCTGACATGAAGAATGCAAAATTAGTAAATGCAAATATGAAGAAATCAGATTTAACACGTTCTGATTTTTCTAATGCAAGTATGTTTGGTATTAATCTTGAAGGATCTAATTTATTCAAAGCTAACTTTGAAGGAGCTAATTTAAAATCAGCAAACCTTAAAAATTGTGAATTGTTAGGAGCAGATTTTACCAATACAAAATTAAATAATGTAGATTGGGGGCATGATTATAAAGTAATTAATGAGATAGAAGCAGAAAGAGCATACTCTTTAGGGAAATATAAAAAATCAAAAGAAAAATATAAAGAAGCTGAAGATATTTATAGAACACTTAAAATGAGTTTACAGGCTCAAACACTTGGAGATGATGTAGGCAAAATGTTCGAAAGAGAGATGATTGTAAAAAGGAAGCAAATGCCACTCTTTTCACCTTCAAGGTTTCTATCAAAAATTGCGCATATTGCGTTTGGATATGGTGAAAAAATAGGAAATATCTTTTATACTATTATAGCTGTAATAGTTGCTTGTGCCCTTCTTTATGGTATTAATGGAGTTGAATATCAAGATAGAATTTTAAGTTTTTTTGCAGATGATATTGATGATTATGGATATTTAACAACATTTGGGAATCTCTTTTATTTTAGTGTTGTTGTTTTTTCTACTGTTGGTTTTGGTGAGATTACGCCTTTAGGTTTATTAAATAAAACTGTTATGATTTTTGAAGGATTAATTGGTGGAATCATTATGTCAATAATCATGATTGCTATTTATAAACATCTCATGGATCGATAGTATTTACTTAAAAATTTTTAATATATTAGGAGTTCAACATGTATAAAAATACATCTACCATTATTATGTTATTTATACTAACCTTGTTAAAAGCTGATTTTGACTATGTCGCTACACCTCCTGGTGCAGATCCTTCTGTTTCTGCTGAAGATGGAGGAAATGGTTTTGAAAAAATTGCATCTTCTTTAGGCTATCAAACTCATATTTTTACTAATGATGAAATTAAATTTTTTGGCTCTAAAAATGCTAAGAAAGGTGGTACACTACATGATGTTGCTACCAGATTCCCTGCTACTATGAGATTGTTTGGTAAAGAATCTAATTATCTTGAAAATTATTGGATAGAAATTTTATGCTATGAAACATTGCTATCAATGCATCCTGTAACTTATGAACCTAATATACCAAAATTGGCTACACATTGGAAAATTTCTAAAGATAAAAAAAAGTTTTGGTTTAGAATTAATCCCGATGCACGATGGTCAGATGGTAGAAGAGTAACAGCGGAGGATGTAGTATCTACATGGTTTTTAAGAATGGATGAAACTATTTTAGATCCATCTCAACAAGTCTCTTTTGGCAAATTTGAAGAGCCTGTAGCAGAAAGCATGTATATTGTTAGTGTTGTTTCTAAAGAAGCACAGTGGCGAAATTTCCAAATTTTTGCTGCAGGAATGTCTATCTTGCCAGCCTATTACGTAGATCAAGTTGATGGATCTGAATATTTAGAACAATACCAATTCAAAATGATGCCTAATTCAGGACCTTATATTCTAAAGAACGAAGATATTGTTAATCAAGAAAGCTATCAGGTTAGTAGGAGAGAAGATTACTGGGGAAAAGATCTTATTCAAAATCGATATCAATGCAACTTTGACAAAATTCATTGGTATGTTATTAAGGATAATGCTACTCTTCCATTTGAGAAATTTAAAAAAGGGGAATTTGACTATTTTCAAGTTTCAAGATCAGCTAGATGGGTTGAAGATGCTGTCCCTCAAAAAATAGAAGCAATTGGAAAAGGCTGGATGAAAAAACATCGAATTTTTTCTGATAAACCTTCAGGTACAAGTGGATATGGTTTTAATATGAGAAAGTTTCCATTTAATGATAAAAATATTCGTTATGCATTTGGATTTCTATATGATAGAGAAGAAATGAATGAAAAAATGTATTATAATGAATATGAAATGATGCATTCATGGTTTTCTGGTACAATGTATGAAAATGAAGATAACCCAAAGTTATTATTTAATGCAGATTCTGCAATTCACTATTTGAAAAAAGCTGGATTTGATAGAAAAAATGATGAAGGAATTCTTATTAATAGTAAAGGGGTGCCACTTAGCTTTACTATTAATATTCAAAAAACAAGTGCATATATGGTCACTCCTGTTCAAAATAAATTGAAGCAATATGGTATAGATATGAACATTGTAAATATGGATGGTACTACTCAATGGAAGAACATGCAAGAGAGAAACTTTACAATCTATATGCATAATTTTACAGGTAGTGTTCATCCTTCTGTCGAACATTGGTTTAGGTCAGATTTAGCTGATATCCCTGATAACAATAATTTTTTTGGATTGAAAAATGAACGAATCGATCAATTAATACAAGAATATAATACTGAATTTGATTTAGATAAAAGAATCAAAATTGGTAAAGAAATTGATAAAATTGTTTGCGATATCCATCCTGTGTCTTTTGGCATAAAGAGATTATATAGGAGATTCCTTTTCTGGGATAAATTTGGTTTTCCAGAATACATGGTTGATAGATTTGTAGGAGATAACCAATCAATATTTTTCCTGTGGTGGATTGATCCAGATAAAGAATTAATTTTAGAAGATGCTATGAAGAAGAACAAACAGCTTCCAGTCAATGAAGTTGATATTAGATTTTGGCCAAACTGGAACAAAATGGATAAATAATTAACAGATGTTTAATTATGTAATTAGAAGACTTCTCTTAATGATACCTACCTTTCTAGGTGCTACTCTACTTGTGTTTATTATATTACAAATGACACCAGGCGGTCCTCTTGAAAAAACTATTATGCAATTACAAATGGGAGGCGCGCAAGGGAGCGGTGAGGCAGGGTCATTAAATAGCTCTTCTTCAAGTGAAACAGGCACCCTATTACCTAAAAGAGCATTAAAAGAATTAGAAAGATTTTATGGTTTTGACAAACCATTATGGCAGAGATATCTCATATGGTTAGGTGTATTCCAAAGAGAAATTAAACATCGTAGTATTAGTTTTCAATCTGGCGAAAATGAAAAAAAGAAATATATGGGCAAACGAAAATATGCTTATGTTAGGAAAAGTGGTTCTAAATTAGATGTTTATGATAAAGATGGTAATATAAGTCAAATTTGGAAAGCACGTTTTGACATGGATATTTCAAATGAAGAAATCGAAAATTTTGATCAACTAAAAAGTTTAGGGAAATTATCTGATATAGATAAGTTAGAAGCAACAATTTTTGAAACTGAATTTTCTGGTGTATTAACCGGAAATTTAGGAAAATCTTATACTTATCAGCAACCAGTTGTAGATGTCATGAAGCCCCGATTTAGAGTATCTATTTTATTGGGGCTTACGGGATTTCTTATTTCTTATTTAGTCTGTATACCTCTCGGTATAAAAAAAGCCTTGAACCATGGTTCAACTTTTGATATTTTGTCTAGTGCAATTGTTTTTATGGCTTATTCTATCCCAGGCTGGGCATTTGGTGGAGTACTATTAGTGCTATTTGGAGGTGGATCTTTTTGGGATATTTTCCCACTGGGCGGACTCCATTCACCTCAAGAAATATGGCAGAATTTATCTTTTTTTGAAAAAATTATAGACCAAATACACCATATGGTACTACCTGTAATAGCTTGGACAATCACTAGCTTTGCTACTCTTACAGTATTAATGAAAAATAGTCTTTTAGATAACTTATCTCAAGATTATATACGCACGGCTTTTGCTAAAGGCCTATCTGAAAAAAGAGTTATTTGGGTTCATGCTATTCGTAATTCAATCATACCAATAGCATCGGGTATTGGCTATATAATTGCAATTATAATCTCAGGTTCATATTTTATTGAAATGATTTTTAATATTAATGGATTTGGTAAAATGGGATATCAAGCTATCTTAGATAGAGACTATCCAATTACTATGGGATTTCTTGTAATTGTCGTTTTAATAAGACTCATTGCAAATCTTCTTTCTGATCTTGCTTTAGCTGCTGTTGATCCTCGGATTAGATTTAAATAGATTATGAACAATATAATAAAATCTGAATCAATAAATCAAAAGAGATGGAAAAAATTTAAATCAATGAAAAGAGGTTATTACTCTTTTATTTTAATAACATCTTTATACTTTTTATCTTTTCTTTTACCAATAATAGTGAATAGCAAGGCACTTATTGTTTATTATGAAGGTAGTTTATACTTCCCAGCATTTAGCTCTCTGGTGCCTGGTATAAATGATTACTATGATAGTTCATTGTTTGACCAAGATGTACCAGGAGAAGCAAACTTTAGAAAATTAAAAAAAGAATGGGCTCACTCAAATTCAAATAATTGGCTAATTATGCCGTTATACCCTTTTAATCCTTTTGAAGATATAACAAATAATGAAAATATAATGTATGAAACTCCATCTTTAAAACATTGGTTTGGTACAGATAATACAGGACGTGATGTATTTGCCCGAATGTGTTATGCATTTAATATTTCAATTTCTTTTTCACTTATTTTAACAGTATTAAATTACATAATTGGTATAAGTATTGGTGGGGCTATGGGATATTATGGTGGGAAATTTGATCTTTTCTTCCAACGATTTATTGAAATTTGGTCTGCTCTTCCTTTCTTATTTGTTGTAATTATTATTAGTTCTATCTTAACTCCTAATTTCTTTCTATTAATATCAATATATACTCTTGTAAATTGGATATTTTTAACATACTATATGCGTGCGGAATTTTATAGAGAAAAATCTAAAGATTATGTAAGTGCCGCAATTTCTATGGGACAAAGTAACACAAAAATTATATTTAAACATATATTGCCTAATTCTTTAGTTCCAGTAATAACTTATTTTCCATTTTCAATTGTAGGAGGGATTGTAGCACTAATAAGTTTAGATTTTTTAGGTTTTGGTTTGCCTCCTCCAACACCTAGTTGGGGACAAATCTTGTATGTTGGATTATCAAATATATCTAAATGGTGGATGGTTTTTGCACCTGTAGCAGCTCAATTTTTCACACTTCTTTTAATCGTTTTTATTGGAGAAGCCGTAAGAGAAGCTTTTGATCCAAAAATTTATTCGAGACTTCGCTAATGAGAAAAAAATTAATTGAAATAGATAATTTAAAGACATACTTTTATACAGAGGCTGGAACAGCTAAAGCTGTAGATGGTGCTAGTTTTGATATTTTTCAAGGAGAAGTCCTTGGTATAGTCGGAGAATCTGGTTCTGGTAAATCAGTTACCTCATTATCAATCAATCGATTAATTCCTAACCCGCCTGGAGAAATTGTTAATGGTAAAATAAATTACAAAGGAATCAATCTGCTTGATTTAAGTTATGATGAAATGAAACAATATCGAGGCAAAGAAATTGCAATGATTTTCCAAGAACCTATGACATCTCTAAATCCGGTATATAAAATTAATTTGCAAATGAATGAAGTCTTAATCCACCATGAGGGGTTGTCTTGGAATGAAGCTAATGAACGCAGTATTCAAATGCTTAAATCTGTTGGTATTGATAATGCTGAAGAAAGGATGAATGATTATCCTCATCAATTTTCTGGTGGTATGCGACAAAGAGCTATGATCGCTATGGCACTTCTTTGCAATCCAGCACTACTGATAGCTGATGAACCAACTACAGCTCTTGATGTAACTATACAAGCCCAAATATTAGATTTAATGCTAGAACTTAAAGAAAAAAGAGAAGATGCAGCTATACTTCTTATAACTCATGATCTAGCAGTAATTGCAGAAACATGTGATCGTGTTATAGTGATGTACGGAGGTAAAATTCAAGAAATTGCCACTATAAATGAATTATTTTCAAACCCTATCAACCCATATACTAAAGCATTAATGGAATCTATACCAAAACTTGATTCAAAAGATAAACGACTCAAAGCATTAAAAGGCATGGTTCCTTCAATAGTTGATATGGGAGATGGCTGTAAGCTTTGTTCACGATTTGATTCTGAAGATTGTGCCTGCAAAGGAACAAAAGAAGAACCTGATTTAATTGAAGTTTCAACTGATCATTGGGCACGAGTTCATCCTAATTTATTAAAATGATAGATACCATTCTTAAAATTGATAACTTAAATGTTAAGTTTCCAGTGTTTGGAGGAATATTTCAACGTGAAATTTCACATGTTCACGCTGTAAATAATTTATCACTAGATATTTTATCAGGAAAAACCATTGGTATCGTAGGGGAATCAGGATCTGGAAAATCAACTTTAGGGAAAGCAATAATAAATGTACTCAAAATGACAGCCCCTGATGTACGGGTAAATGGGAATATATGCTTATATCCAGGTAAAGAGACTTCCATGGAAGTTTTAAATTTAGATAAGTATCAAATTAAATCATATAGGTCTGATGTTCAAATGATTTTTCAAGACCCCTATTCCTCATTAAATCCTAGAATGTTAGTTGGAGATATAATCAAAGAACCTTTAGATATCAATACTCCTTTATCTCTATTTGATAAAAAAGAAAGAGTTGCGTGGTTGCTAAAAAAAGTGGGGCTTAATGAAGAACAAGCTAATCGATTTCCACATGAATTTTCAGGTGGTCAAAGACAACGTATTGCTATTGCTAGAGCTCTTGCTACTAATCCAAAAATTATTATTGCAGATGAACCAGTTTCAGCTCTTGATGTTTCCATTCAAGCGCAAGTGATAAACTTATTAATGGACCTCCAAGAAGAATTTAATCTAACAATTTTATTCATTGCCCATGATCTATCTGTTGTAAAACATATTTCCACAGAAATTGCTGTAATGTATTTAGGCAAAATTGTAGAATATGGTAAAACTGATGAAGTCTTTTTAAATCCACAACATGAGTACACAAAAACTTTATTAGAATCAATTCCAAAACCAAATCCAATTGGTCGAGATCAAAGGAAAAAACATCGGTTAAGTATAAAAAAATATAGTATGTAAATAATTTATATTACCTATCTTATAAAAAAAATCCCGCTTATTATCGCGGGATTTTTTTTAAATCTATCTTTTCCTTATTTCATGAAAACAATCTTTTTATTAATACTCATATTTTCAGTTTGTAAAGAATAAATATAAATACCTGATGATACAGCTTTACCTTGACTATCTACCGCATTCCAATTAACACTATGATATCCCTGGCCTAGATTCTTATTAATTAAGTTTGTCACTAATCTACCTTGCATATCATAAATATTTAAACTAACTATTGATTCTTTCTCTAAACTAAATGAAAGAGTTGTTGTTGGATTAAATGGATTCGGATATGCAGCAAGTAATTCTGTATCCATTGGAATAGGCTTAGCTGTGGCAGAACCTACTATATGAATTTGATTATTCTCCCAGCTTGGTATTGAAACATCATAAATACCTAACATTTCTCCTGTTAGATTTTGGAATAAACGGAAGGTAATTTGATCTCCAACTTCACAATAACCTGCTGAATATAAATTTGCATCATAACCCATTGCTGGAACTTCAGTAAATGATCCTTTCCATTCACGCGATCCTACAATAACATCATCATTATAAGCAACAATCCAATCACCTTCTACAGCACCTTCAATATTTTCAAAGAAATAAAATGATTGTAACGTTGATTGATTATATTCAAAATCGGGTAACATGCTAAATTCTGAATTATATAGTTCACTTGTTCTGCTAACATTTATTGGCGGATTAT
Organism: uncultured bacterium; assembly: GCA_964342955.1. Taxonomy (GTDB): domain Bacteria; phylum Fidelibacterota; class Marinisomatia; order SCGC-AAA003-L08; family D37C17; genus CAYFHL01. Next base: position 4,398 of record CAYFHL010000004.1, on the reverse strand, counting down.
AACTAAACTCAGCATCTTCATCCATTAAGAACCAATATCCTTTATTACCAGACAATTCGGTTAATGTACCTACCCAAACACCATTAATCTGAGTAGCTGCTGCTCCTTGACCTATTATTCCAGAAATATAATTTTGAGTATCTTCCGGAATAGTGACTTCAATGTCTCCTGAACCTTCAAATGGATATGAAACTAAATTAGGTCCAGCTAATAATGAGTATAGAGTATTTGGATCAGTTAAATCACCTTCAACTTCTAAAACAGCGCTGTCATCCATCAACATCCAATAACCTGATGTTCTAGAAAAATGTGTTAGTCCACCAATCCATAAACCATTAAGATATGTCGCAGCTTCACCTTGACCAATTATTCCGTATGCCGTACCAGCAATATCAGTCATTATGTTACTAACACTATTATCTTCAGGAAGAGTATAAAAACTCATTAAGTTTGGTCCATCAGTTAACTCAATACTTGCAAATGTTGAAGTAAAACCTGCTAATTCATCCATGCTATATAATCCAAAATTAATCCATGGATATTCAGTAATTTGATCATCTACAGGAATAGCATTAAAATAACTATTTTCTGAAACATCATAAATTTTAAAACTAGGTGTACCACCACTTGTCATATAACCTGATGTTGCTTCTGATCCATCATCACCCATAACAGGTAAATCACATATACCACCATTACATTCTTGCTCATTCCATTGTCGCGAACCTACACAAAGGTCACCATTAAACGCAGCAACCCAATCTTCTTCTGATATTTCTATATCATCAATAGTAACAGAGTTGAAAAAATAAAATGCCTGTTGAGTCGATTGATTAAAAGTAAATTCATTAGGAACTGACATTTCATTTGTAGTTGCACATGCTTCATTAGAACTATTTGATTCAGATCCATCAGCACTATTAGTATAAGTTACTGTATAACAAAATGTTTCAGAATAACCTAACCCAGAGTCAGTATATTCTGTTCCTTCTATACCACTAATTAATAGAACTCCATCTTTATAAATATTATAAGTATATGTAGTATTTGCACATGAGCTACCATCGCCACCACAAACGCCACATTCGTCAACTACATTGCCATCACAATCACAGTCACCATCTGGGATATCATCACATCCACATTCACCAGTAGCACCACCACCATCACATACACCACATTCATCATATTGCGCATCTCCAGCACAGACTCCTAAACAATCAATTTCTGCAGTACAATTACCATTACAGTCATAATTTTGTTCTGGATACGAACAAGAGCCATCATCAGTTGTAGCATTACTATCATAATTGCATGCATTCATATCTGTGCAACCAGCAATTTCTGAATCTCCACCATAACATCCACCTTGAATATCTACAGAGAGTGCTTGACCTGATGAATTTGATAATACAGGACCAGATAAGCATATTTCTGTATTAAATCCACTAAAACTAATAGTAACCAATGGTCCATCACCGCTTGGTATTGTTGCTCCTGAGAAACTAAACCCAAGAATAGTTGACCCACCAGTAGAAATTGTAAATCCAGAATTTTGAGCTGAACCACCACTAGCACCAGTTACTGATACACCATCCACATCAAATTGGAAACCAGCTACAGGTTCATCATTTGCCATCCAGACATCAAAGGTTTCTGAATCAAGATTTACATTTTCAATACTTAGTGTAATATTATCTCTATTCGTAGAACTCATAGAATCCCATGATAATGTAATTTGATTATTACCACCTTCTGCATTAAGTTCAGTCCAAGGAATACATTCATTATTTCCACCACATTCACCACATTCATCAACCACATTTCCATCACAATCACACTCACCTTCATCAATACCATCACCACCACATTCACCGCATTCATCAACCACATTTCCATCACAATCACATTCACCTTCATCAATACCATCACCACCACATTCACCGCATTCATCAAAATACAAGCAACTTCCATCATCATCAGTTGCATCTGAATTATAATTACAAGCATCTACATCTGTACACCCAGAGACACTTCCTTCTGTAACATTATAGCTACCTGGGCTTGTTTCAACATTCATAGCAAGGCCATAAGGGTCAGCTATCACTATATCTTCTAAATAAATAGTTGCATCACCAACTTCAGTACCTAATAAATTTAATGTGGCTATTGAACCTGTACCTGGATCAATATTGTCACCGTTTATACTGAAAATAAGTACAACATTATTTGAAGATTGAATCATAAAACCAGATGTACGTTCAGTTTCAACTACAGATTCCAAAATTGCAATATTGGGATCAATCATCAATGTAAATTGAACACCACCAACAGATTCATTATTATCCATATATAATTCAACGGAACCAATCTCATCTAATTCTGAACTACCACTACCAAGAGAAACTGAAACTGGGTCTACCTGAATATCATTAACAGTAAGCAAACCACAATTTGTATCATTAGGCAATGCCTCAGCATTAGTATCAGATAGCACTACTTCATTATAACATATTTCTGCTGTTCCAGATGATGTACCTGAAACTTCAACAACAATAAAAGCACCTTGGCCTGGCTCGATTACCTCACCAGTAAAACTAAACCCAAGAATTGTATTTCCACCCCAAGTAACTTCAAATCCTTCAGTTCTATCTGTTGTTGTAACATTAACTATACTTGCAATATCAGAAGATGAAGATAATGCAAATTGGAAGCCAGCTACATCTTGATTATTTTCCATAGTTAATAATAAACTTCCTGTCTCTCCAGTATTTATATCTAAATCCTCAATTCCTAGCACAACATCATTTGATACACTAGATTCTGGAGTAGCACAATCTATCTCTGATGGATCTGATGATCCTGCATCATTTTCTGCCACAACATAGTAGCAATACTCTACTCCATTTATTACATCTGTATCAATATAATTTGATGTTGATGTTGAGCCTATTAATACAAAATCTCTATTAGCACTATTAGATATCCTTACAAATTTACTTGAAAATGGATGAGGATTCTCATTTATACCATTATATAGTTTCACTTGGTTAAGAACATCTGCTCTAAAACTTTGTGTTTCTGCAAGACTTGATTTGCTTGTAGATGTATTTGCAAAATTATTTCTTCCTGAACAATCTTCTTCAAGCTCACCATCATAGCAAGATAAATCACAGCCATATTCTTGTGAATCATCATCACAATATCCATCACCTATCCATGTCTCTGAACAGCAATCTCCATCACCTGAACAATCATCTAAATATCCTGCATCACATTCGCCTGTTCCACTTCCACCGCAATCATACCCATCATCTTGATAACAACTAAGATCACATCCTCCTGGTTGAGTTTCATCGTCGCAATAACCATCACCAATCCAATCTATCGAACAACAATCACCATCACCTGAACAGTCATCTAAATATCCTGAACCACAATTTGTATTTTCGCAATCACCACCATCATAATCCCATTCTTCACAATTTAGGACGAGACCCCAAGTACCATCATCACACCAACCATCTCCAATCCAATCCAAACAACCACTTCCTGTACAACTATCATCATTAAAGCAAAAGCCTACACAATCCTCAAAATCAAAACCTTGATCTATACAAGATTCATCAATAATATCTTGTTGATCACGATAAATATTATAATTTGTAGCATTATCAGATACATCCCAATTAAGACTAATTTCAGTATCTCCAGCATCTGCAGTTAAATAATCTGGAGGTAAAGGTGGTTCTAACTCATCACCTATGTATACGCAATCACCTAAATTAATTTCAATTTCTTGTCCATTTGAATCTGATAAAACAGCATTATCTAAACAAGTCTCTCCGCTTCCTGTATATGTTACACCCACGAGTTCGCCACTACCCGCTGCAATCGTTGCACCGGTAAAACTAAATCCTAATACAGTAGAAGAACTAGTCGATACAGTAAAGCCTGCCGCCTCTGCTGCTCCACCACTTGCACCTGTGACCGTTACACCATCCACATCAAACTGGAAACCAGCAATATCAACTTCACTAGAAAAATTGACTTCTACTGCTCCACCTGGTGTGTCTGGACAATCATCAGCATTACACTCTGTTGATCCATCCCAACAAACTGTTCCATAATCACAACTACCATCATCTACTGTCGCATCACTATCATAGTTACATGCACCAGCATCTGTACAACCATAAACATCTGTACTACCACCACCAACACTAATCGTTGTACAACCCTCAACCGTGGCATCTAATGCATTACCATTACTATCTGAAATTACTAAACCAGATAAACATGTAGCCGATACATCACCATCCACATCTAATATCGTTAATACTCCACTACCCGCTGCAATCGTTGCACCGGTAAAACTAAATCCTAATACAGTAGAAG
>CAYFHL010000003.1:4671-34364 GCA_964342955.1 uncultured bacterium | reverse complement strand
TCTTTCTAATTGATTTATATCATCGTTTAGTATTGCTGTAATATTTCCAATATGTTGATTTTCATACCAGGCTATATCTAGTTTCTGCACATGTTCATATGCTTCAATACGAATGTTATTTTCTAAGTTTTGTGCTAAATTTCTCCAATTGATCATGTATAAATATTGGAATATTGATTCAAATAGCCATATTAAAAATGTGGCAACTCCTAAAAATATCATTTGAGATGTCATAGATTTAAATCCAATTCCTGCAACGAAACTATCCTGTCTTTTAACAACCAAATCTACAGCAAAACCAATTAGTATCTCAGGTGCTAAATCAAATAGTTTATTTAGAATTGAATATAGGCTAGCTAATATCATTTTAAAGCGCCAGGGTTTTATGTAAACCATTAATTTTTTAAATGCTATATATGAATTATCCATAATTTATATATTTAATAATTAAAATGTGATTATGATCAAAAATTACAATAAAGCAATCTATATAAATTATAACAGTAAGTAAAAACTTACACTCTCCTTATTTGATGATTAAACTCCCTTAATATTAATTGAGGGAGTTTTTTTTTCTTTTTTTTCTTAAATTATACATTACCCAAAATAAGGATATTTATTATGTATATAAGCTTTTTAAATCTTAGTTTTATAATTCTATGCTCAACTTTATTTGCTCAATCAAATATTTTGAGTAATTCAAAAATGCCTTGTGGCACTGTTCATGGTTTATCCGATGAAGAATATCAAAATAAATTAATTGAATATAGTAATATAGCTGATGAATTTGATAATCAAAATCGTGACACAGAATTTATTAGAGTTCAATTTCATATTGTTAGACAAGATAATGGTGCTGGTGGTCTTTATGAACCAAACCTTTGGCCAGTACTACAACAGGTAAATGAAGATTATGAAGAAGCTGGTCTATTCTTTTATCATCCCAATGAAGTAAATGAAATTTATAGCAGTGAATATTATAATTGTGAAGATGATGCAGAACTTAATCAATTAAGAAACCTTTATGATACTCCAAGCGTGATGGATATTTTTGTTGTTGCAAGCGCTTCAAGTGGTGGCACAGCTCTATGCGGTATATCTACATTTACCTTTATGAGTGTTCAAGGCATTGTTGTAACAATATCATGCTGGGATCCTGAAACAGTTTCACATGAAATTGGTCATTATTTTGATTTATACCATACACACGAACAACAACCTGAATATGTAGATGGAACAGGTTGTCAATACAGAGGTGATGGATTATGCGATACCCCTGCTGATCCAAATTTATCTTTATCTGGGATGGTTAATGGAGCATGTGAATATGTTGGTGATGCTGTTGATGGACATGGCCAAGCTTATGATGATTGCCAAGGCTATCCCCCATGTGAAACTTATGGAGGTCCTGATTCAAAAAATATTATGAGCTATAATTTACTACCTGGATGTGTTGATAATCTAACTGTGGACCAATTAAATAAAGCAAGAGGCATAGCTAATGTTTATCGATCAGATTATTTTTTAACTCCAGAATTTCCTTATTTTGAATTTAATGACTATAGTTTCTATGAAGATTCTGGAGGAGATAATGATAATGTTATTAATCCTGGAGAAACCGTCGGACTAACTTTTAATTTAAGTATTCCAGATTATTGGCCAGCTGCCGGTGAAAATATTCTTGCAGTTATTTCTTCTGATAATCCTTTTTTAAATATTAATACTGAAGAAATACTTATTGGCTCTATGCAACCTGGTGAAAGTTTTGTAAATTCAGAAAATCCTATAATTCTTACTTTTGATGAAGATGCACCTTTAGGTTCTTACGACATAAATATTTGGATTATAGCTGGCAATAATCAAGAATTTACAGCATCATTAAATTTATCGGTGAATCAATTTGGGTTTCCTGTATTTTCACAACAAATTAAAACTAGTCATTTAGCTATTGATATTAATAATGATGGAACCGAAGAAATTATTTGGGGTGATTATACAGGATATGTTAATATCATAAATAATGATGGTTCTGAATATGAATCAGAAAATTTTCCATTTAATACAGGTGATCAAATTTGGGGTTCACCATCTGCAGCTGATTTAGATAATGATGGTTTTGTTGACTTTATTGTTGCATCAAAATCAAACAAAATTTTCATTTTTGATAAAGATGGGCTAAAATCTGATTTTGATTTAGGCCAAATATTATTAGGTACACCTGTAATAGGTAATTTAGATGATGACAGTGATTTAGAAATTGTTATAGGAAGCTATTCAAATCCAAGTAGTAGTAATAACCTTTATGTTTTAAATCATGACGGGACTATGGTTTCAGGATTTCCAATTGAAATTGGAGAAAAAATGAAAGCAGGAGTAGCATTAGCTGATTTTAATAATAATGGTAAGGATGATATTGTATTAGGTACCGATGATGATAATATTTATTTAATTTATGATGATGCTACCATTGATTCTAATTTTCCATTCATAACTGAAGATAAAATTCAAGCATCACCAACAGTATTAGATATATCAGGTGAAAAAATTATTCTATCTGGTAGTACTGATAATAATTTTTATGCAATAAAAAGTGATGGTACTTTAAAATTTAAGATTGAAACAGGCGATAAAATACTTTCATCTTCTGCTTTTGTTAATTATAATAATTTACTCTACATTATTTTTACTTCTACAGATCAACATCTATATATTATAGATCAAAGTGGAAATCATCATTGGGGTTCTCCATTGAATTTAGATGTTACACCAAGTGGATCCCCTATTGTTGCAGATTTAGATAATGATGAAAATCCAGAAATTATATTTACTTCTGAAAATGGAGAAATTCATGGGATTCATTTAGAAAGTGGTGAAAATTTTTCTTTTTTACCTGTAGGTAATGATTTCCCATTTTCTTCCACTCCGCAAGTTCTTAACTTAGATAATGATGCTGATTTAGAAATTATGGCTGGTTCCGTTAGCAATATTGTTGCTATTGATCTTAATGGTATAGAATCAGAAGGATTCTCTACTAATTATTGGAAAGAATATCAAGGGGATGCTAAAAGATCTGGATATTTCGAATCTGAAATTTTATCAATTTCAGATTTTGATATCCCAATAAAATTTAAATTTCATCCAGCTTATCCTAACCCATTTAATCCAGTGACATCTATTTTCTATACTGCACCTAAATCACTATTTACAACTATTACTGTATATAATATTTTAGGGCAAGAAGTTGAAATATTATTAAATCAAAATTTGGATGTAGGAAAATTTACCTTTAATTGGGATGCTTCAAAATATCCAAGTGGTACCTATTTGATTAATATCAAAAATTCTGAATTTAATCAAATACAAAAAGTACTCTTAATAAAATAATTAAATGTAATTTTTATACCTTAGTAATTTTAATTTTTTATTAATAAAATTTATAATGCAATACAAAATAAATGATATTATGTTGCTTGAAGATGAAATTGCAATTAAATGGGATGATAATCATGAAACATATATTTCATTAAAAACTTTGAGGGAAAAGTGCCCTTGTGCATTCTGTAGTGGCGAAAAAGATGTTTTTGGGAATGTTTATAAAGGTCCTAAAAAAGAGCTCTCTTATATTTCATATAAAATTAATAACTTTAAAAAAATTGGTCATTATGCAATACGGTTTTTTTGGAAAGATAATCATTCTGATGGTCTATACACATTTAATTTATTAAGAACATTATAAACAATAATGAAATTAAAAATAAAATGTAACCAAAAATATAGTATTTGTAGTTGTGGCGTAAGCAATATAATGCCGTTATGTGATAATTCTCATAGAGAGTATAATAAAAAAAATTATACTAAATATAAATCTATCAAAATTATACCAAATTGTGATACTACTTTAGATCTAAGTTCTAGCCTTTGGGAAAAATCAGATAACTAATATGGATATTGAAAAATCTATAAATGTTTTTGGGAAAAAGCTTGAAATCTGTTGTAATAGTCCTAAAACTGGTTTTTTCCGAACCGGTTTATGTGACACATGTAAAGATGATATTGGTGTGCATACTGTCTGTATTTTAGCTACTGATCATTTTCTAAAATTTAGTCAAACTGTTGGAAATGATTTATCTACTCCAAATCCTAACTATGACTTTCCCGGAGTAAAACCAGGTGATCGCTGGTGTTTATGTGCGTTAAGATGGCAAGAGGCATATGAATCAGATAAAGCACCACCTGTATTTTTAGAATCAACTCATATCAATACACTTAAATACATTGATTATAATATACTGCAAAAATTTGCTGTTAATTAGTCTGGCAAAATCCAAAATATTATGAATATAGATAGCGTAATTAATTCATTATTTTTACCGAGAAAAACAATTTTTAAACAAGATGAAAATGATCATTTAATTGAAACTTCTGATGGTATAAAAATTGGAATAAGATTATTTATGAAAAATAAGAATTTCATAAATATTCTATATTTCCATGGTAATGCTGAGCTCGCTGTTGAATATAGTGATATTGCATCTTTTTATAATAATATTGGGGCTAATTTAATTGTTTCTGATTATAGAGGTTATGGTTTGTCTAATGGCAATCCAAACAAGTATAATTTATTATCAGATGCAAATTGTATTTTCAAATATGTAAATAATTATTTAACTAAAAATAATTATTTAGGTAAAAAAATAATTATGGGACGTTCATTAGGATGTGCCTCGGCATTAGAAATAGTATCTAATTATCAAAAATTTATTGATGCATGCATTATTGAAAGCGGTTTTATTGATGAATTGCCTATTTTTAAATTATTTAATATTGATATACAACAATATAATTATAATATATCAGATGGATTTGAAAATTTAAAAAAAATTAAAAAACTAATTAAACCTTTATTAATAATCCATGCCGAACTTGATCATATTATACCTTATAATCAGACTAAATTAATGATTAACAATTCTTCTTCTAAAAAAAAATATCTCTGTAAAATAAAAGGTGCAAACCATAATAATTTAATTATGATTGATAAAAATCTTTATTTTCAATCTATTCAAAATTTAATACAAAATTTAGATGACTAATTTTAATAAATACTTTTTTATTTTATCTTTCCAGTTTTTATATAGTTGGGATACTTTTTCAATAGCAGCAGTTGATTTGGAAACTTTAGAAGTTGGGAGTGCAGGAGCTTCCTGTATTTCTGGCTCAATTATTATTAGTGATGTTTTGCCTGGAATAGGAGTTATTCATACACAATCTTACTGGAATAATACTAATCAAATAAATGCTCATGAACTAATGATTCAAGGATATTCTCCAGAATATATAATTAATTGGCTAGAGAACAATGACGCTCAAAATAATTCATCTATTAGACAATATGGAATTGTTGATTTAAATGATTATGGACGTAGTGCAAGTTTTAGTGGAGAAAACTGTTATGATTATAAAGGCCATATTAATGGTACTTATTATGCAATTCAAGGCAATATTCTATTAGGACCAGAAATATTAAATGATATGGAAGAAAAATTTATCAATTCTGTTGGACCCCTTTCAGATAGACTAATGGAAGCTATGCAGGGAGCCAAGCATATTGGAGCTGATACTCGTTGTTTTGAATACAATACTTCTTCTCTTTCATCTTTTATAAGAGTAGCTAAGCCTAATGATCATATTGATTCATTATATATAGACTTCAATATAAATAATTTAATTAATGGTACTGACCCTATAGATAGTTTACAAAGCATCTATAATGATTGGATTTCACATTTACCTAGTGGTGATATTAATCATGATGAAATTACTGATTTATTAGATATTATTTTTTTAATTAATATTATACTGAATCATCAAAATCCTACATTAAGTCAAATATTTTCAGCAGATATTGATCAGTCAGGAATTATAGATATCACCGATTTGGTAATTATTTCAGCAATTATTTTATCATAATTTTTAATTAATAAAGGAGAAACAATGAAATTTATATTTATTTTATTTTATTTTACAATTAATCTTTGGGCTATAGAAATAGAAAAAACATTTCAAGTTGAAGGTATGATGTGTAAGAACGCATGTCCTAAAAAAATAATAGAATCTACGTATGATATAGATGGAATAAAAAATTGTACAGTTGATTTTAAATCAAAGACTGCAACTATAATTTTTGATGATGAAAAAGTAAACTCAAAATTGATAACAGAAATTATTAATCAAAAAACATATTTTAAAATATCTGAAACTAACCAAAGTTCTTGGTCTATTTTTGATTGGATTTGGGGAAAATAATAATTAATAATATTTATTAATGAACTTAAACAAATTAAAAAACGAACTGAGAAAATTATCAAATGATATGGTATGGGATGAACACCATAATGCAAAAAAAATATCCTGTTAAATAATTTTAATTAAAATGTTTATATTTGTTCTAATTCTTTTATCTTTATCTTTATCACAACCTAATGTACAAAAAAATAAAAAAGGTATAAAACAAGAAATTTTACTAGAATATCAGATGCAGGAGATTTTTGGTGAATGGATTGAGGTATTAATTTCTAAAGAAAAATTTATTTATGACAAAAAGGGAAATCTTTTAGAAAACTCAGAATATAATTCAAATGGATCAATCAATCGAAAATATATCTTTCAATATAATAAAAAAAATAACAGAATTAAAGAATCATACTATGAAGGATGTTTTAAATGTTTTGATACTGATGCTTTATTAGCTTGGCAATGGCAATATAAATATGATAAAAATAATAATTGGATTGAGCAAACAAAATATAATGCTGTAGGATCATTAAGTTGGAAATATTTATATAATTATGATGATAAAAATAATAAAGTAGAATGGTTAAAATATGATGAGAAATCTGTACTTAATATGAGATCTACATATAAATATGATAAAAACAATAATAAAATAGAAGGAAATTACTTTAATGCTGATAATGATCTTCTTTGGAAATATCTATACAAATATGATAAAAATAATAATATGATACAATGGAGAAAATATGATGCTGATGGTTCACTGAGTTGGAAGTGGATTTACAAGCATGATGATTATAATAATAAGACAGGTGAATCATATTATGGGTCTGATGGATCATTAAATAGAAAATCTATCTATAAATATGATGATAATAATAATATAATTGAAGAACTTTGGTTTCAAATAGATGGTTCATTAAAGAAACAATATATTTACAATTATGACAAAAAAAATAACATTACTGAAAAATTAAATTATAGATATGAAAAAAGAAGTGGTGAATATAAAAAACTCTTAGATTCAAAAGTGGTCTATGAATATAAATATTACTAAATTTTAAAGAATGAAACATTCCGGCATAATATTAAAAATGCACTCAAAATTAAATAATTTTGTAGAATATGATTTACCAATAGGAGATAATTTCATTAATATGAATAAATTAATTGATAAAACAATTTATTTAAAATGGAAAGGAAGCATTTTTTGTATCGCATGTAATCGTAAAACAAATAAGTCATTTTCCCAAGGTTTTTGTTATCCCTGTTTTATTAATTCACCTTTAACATCAGAATGTATTTTAAGACCACATTTATGCCAGGCACAAGATGGAATTGCCCGTGATTTAGATTGGGCAGAGGAACATTGTTTAAAAGATCATTTTGTTTATTTATCAATTACAAGTAACATAAAAGTTGGTGTAACAAGGGAAAAACAAATTCCAACACGGTGGATTGATCAAGGAGCTTATCAGGCAATAAAATTTGCTAAAACTCCTAATAGATATTTAGCTGGTGCTATAGAAATAAATCTAAAAGAAGTTGTCTCTGATCGTACACAATGGCAACGAATGTTAAAAAATGAAATTAACAAAGAAGCTAATTTGTTGGATAAGAAAATAACTCTAATTAATTACTTAAATCCTGAATTCAAAAAATATGTTTATAAAAAAAATAATCTTATTGAAATTAATTACCCTGTAGAACAATACCCCACTAAAGTAAAAAGTGTTAGTTTTGAAAAAACTGGTGAAATTTCTGGAAAATTGTGTGGAATAAAAGGACAGTATTTGATTTTTGAGAATGGTAATGTCTTAAATATTAGAAAGCATAATGGTTATGATATTAGTTTAAATACTTGATTGACTATCTTGTTCATACCTGTATAAAAATTCTTTAGCCCAATTATAAAAACTATTCTTTTTTATTTCTAATTTAATTTGATTTAATAAATTGATATAAAAACTTAAATTATGTTCTGTAGCTATTCTATATCCTAATATTTCTTCTGTTTTAAAAAGATGATGTAAGTATGATTTACTATAAATTGTTGATATTTTGGAGAATCCCGAAGTATCAATTTTTTCTAGGTCATATTTATATCTAGAATTTCTGATATTTAATTTTCCATCATATGTAAATAGTTGCCCATTCCTTGCATTTCTTGTTGGGATTACACAATCAAACATATCTACACCTCTTGCTATATTTCGTACCAAATCTGAAGGTGTACCTACACCCATTAAATATCTGGGCTTTGTTTTAGGTAATAAATCATTCATCCATTCAACTACTTTTAGCATCTCCTTTTTTGATTCACCAACAGCTAATCCACCAATTGCATAAGCTTGGGCATTTAGTTCTAGTAAATCCATTGCTGATTGTTTTCTAAATTCTTTATTAATACCTCCCTGAATAATTGGAATAAGTACTTGTTGATGACTATAATGTGGACTTGAATTCTTATAGTAAGCCATAGCTCGCTTTGCCCATTCTGTAGTTAAAATAAGAGCTTCCTTTAAAGTTTTATTATCTGCTGTGCTAGAAGGACAAACATCTAACATCATCATTAAATCAGAACCAATAATTCGTTGAATATCAATTATTTTTTCCGGATTAAAGTAGTGTTCTGATCCATCTAAATGTGAACGAAATTTTATACCATCACTTAATATTTTTCTAAATTTTGATAAACTAAATACTTGATACCCACCTGAATCAGTAAGAATGGCTCCATCCCAGTTCATAAATTTATGTAATCCACCAAATTTTTTTAAAATTTCTATTCCGGGTCTTAGATATAAATGATAAGTATTGCTTAAAATTATGTTACTAGGTAAATTTTTAATTTCTTCAGATGATTGCGTTTTGATTGCTCCATAAGTACCAACAGGCATAAAGCATGGTGTCTCTATTTGTCCATGGTCAGTATGTAATATACCAGAACGAGCAGAAGTTTTATTATCTTGATATAACAATTTAAATAGTTTTGACATATAATTTTATGTTATATCAAATCTTTCCATATTTTTTGAATGAAACTAATAATTCAATAATTACAACTTTTATAATTGCTACAATAGGTACAACAAATAACATGCCTAAAATACCACCTACTGAACCACCTATTAATACTAACATTATTATTATCATTGGATGGATACCAACTTTCTCACCCATTATATATGGTGACATTATAAAATTATCAATTAGTTGAACTACAGAAAAAACAAGCATTATTAATATAATATAAAAAATATGCAATGGTATAGCTTGTTCAGTAATAAGGTATAAAACTATAGCAGGAATTAATCCCATAATTGGACCTACAAAGGGAATTAAATTAAATAATCCTGCTGCTAAACCTATCAAAATAGTATGTGGAATAATTATTCCTGAAAAATATTGCAAAATATATAAACCAATAATTGAAGTTATTGCAACTGACGAACCTGCTATTAATTGTCCTCTAATATAATCTTGAATTTGTAAAGATGTTTTTTCTAAAATACGTTTAAATAAACCATAGTTTCTATAAGAAACTGTATTTAAAAATACTTCTACAAACTTATGTCCATCTATCAATAGAAAAACCATAAATACAAATACAATTATTGTTGAAAATATAGCAGATCCTAAAGCAACTGCCAATGAGCTCGCTCCATCTAAAAGAGTTTTAAATGAAGTTAAACTAGATGACCAAATTTCTGTTAGAGCTGGATCAAACTCTGAGATTGCAAGGTTTACAGAATCAAAAATAGACTTAGGTAAAAAGGACTCTATAATTAATAAAAATTTTTGTTTTAATTTTATAAAAGAATCTACTGATAATATAGAATCCAAAGTTAATATTTGATTAATAATTATTGGAATAAATGAACTAAATAAAAAATAAATAAAAATAAAAAAAATTACTAAAGATGTAAATATAGAAAAATTTTTGTTACCTGAATGATTTTCGAAAAAATTTACAAGAGGAGATATAATAATGTTTCCTATATATGAAAATATTAATAATAATAATATTGGTAAAATGTGCTCCCAAAATAAAATTGCTAAAACAAGTGGTACTATCCACCAAATATTTTCTACAAAAAAATATGATCTTTTTTTCATTATTTATTCTTTTATTTGGTTATAATAAATTTTTCTTTTAAAAAAATATTCCAAAACAATGCTCTTTTGAAATATTCCATCCACATTTGATTTTTTACTAATTTTTTTAATTAATAATTTTCTTTTAAATAAAATATGTGGATGCAACAATACCCATATCCATGATTTAATAATTGCCAATGAATGCATCCATTTTAAAACAATTAGTTCTTTTAAAAAAGCTATTATATCTAAAATAAATCTAAATAATATTAATTTAATAACTAATTTAAAATTATTATTTGTCATAAATACTATTAAACTATTTCTATAGTTTAAATATGTTTTTTGTGATGATGATGATGGCAATGTAAAGCCACCATGATGGTATATTTCAGATTCTGGCTCTACCCAAATTTTATATCCAAATAATTGACATTTCCAGTGGTAATCAATTTCTTCCATATGCGCAAAAAATGTTTCGTCAAAACCACCTATTTTATTAAAAATATTTTTTCGTGTAAGAAATGCAGTACCAGAAGCCCAAAAAATTTGACATGCATTATCATATTGGCCTAAATCTTTTTCTATCGTATTAAAAATCCTACCACGGGAAAATGGAAAACCATATTTATCTATAAAACCTCCACTTGCTCCCGCATAATCAAAATATTCATTTCTTTGAAAATTTTTAATTTTTGGTTGTACTGATGATATCTTAGAATCTGAATTAATTTTTTTTACAAGTAAATTAATCCAATGTTTTTTGTGTATGGTATCATTATTCAATATTAAAATAAGTTCACCCAAAGCATGTTCAACACCAAAGTTGCATCCTGATGCAAATCCTCTGTTATATTCTGATTTCAATATTTTTACATCAGAAAAATTTTTTTTAATTTTGTGTATTGAATTATCTGAGGATGCATTATCTACAACTATTACTTCTAAATTTTGGTACTCTGATTTTTCTAATGATAACAAGCATTCTGAAAGAATTTTATAACCACCACAATGAGGAATAACAACTGAGACCAAAGGCCACATCTGAATCAATTTATCCTATTTTTTTATTTTGTTTTAAAATGGATAACATCTCCTTGGCTTTTGAATCATTTGGATTAATTAAAATCCAATTTTCTAGAACTTGCTGAGCATCATTTAATCTATCTGCTTGAGCATATGCTTGTACTAATGCGTAAGTTATGTCTGGAATATTTTTATAAGCTTTATTCATTTCTTCAAAATGTTTAATTGCCATGTCAGAATCATTTAGTTCAGTTAAATACATCTGCCCTACATAGAAAACTGTCTCAATAGAAATATCTTCCCTTTGCATTACTAAATTTAATCTTTCTTTAAACTTATCTATAGCTCCAACTTGATAAAATATTCGCCCTATTTGAATATCTAACTCTGGATCATTTGAAGGTATAATATTAGGTGGAAAATAATTATCCATTTGATTTAATCGATTTAAAGTGCTATCCTCTTTCCCTCTTTTATTAGAATATAAATCACTTAATCCTAATTGTAAAAAACTGGATCTATAATTTTGAATCAATCTTTGAATATTTTCATTGAAATACACTTCGGAATTATTTAAATTTTTATATCTATAGAGCCCCACCTGAGTTTCAATATTTTTAATATAATCTTCTTTTGTATAAATTATATTTTCATAATCAGAGCTTTCGGTAATATTCTGAAGCATTTTTTTATAATTTAATCTAGGATTTGAGGAATCATTGTTTGATTTTTCAAATGTCAAACGATAGACCAAGCCTTCCATGGTTAAGTAATCATCTAAACCCATTCTATTATTAGGAGATACCGTAACTGCAAAATAAATTGGTCTATCAATTGATGCATCCTGAATAATTCTTAAAATCATAATATCTTGAACTCGTAAATAATTACTTAATTTGGGTTTAATTTCCCATTTTAAATTATTATCTCCTACATTCAATAAAGCATTTGTAGGTCCCCAATTGGTTAATATCCCAAAATTTGAAGGTGAATATGATAGGCCATGTTGACTAGTTGTATATTTATTATATTTTGAACTCAAATCTTCCCAAATATTTGTCCATGTTTTTAATGCATAAGCTGTACCAGTGACTGGCTCCATATTTTCGATACTAGAATTTTTTAAATTTATATTTATTTGAGGTTCATTGTTTTTTAATTGTTTAATATACCAAGGAGTATTTAGTAAACTTAAATTTACGACTCTAACATCTTTCCTAACTCCTTCTACCTCTTGAATATACCATAGTGGAAATGTATCGTTATCACCATTTGTAAATATTATTCCATTTGGTTCACACGAATTAAGCATATTATATGCATAATCCCATGCTACATAATTTCCATGGCGATTATGTTCCCTGAAATCTTTTGCCAGCATTGTAATAGGCATAACAATAATTATTATACCCATTAGACTTATTGAAATAAAATTTGAAATTTCAGAATTATTAAGCCACTCTTTTAATTTAATTTGTAATGCAGAAACACCTATACCTATCCAAATTGAAAAAGCAAAAAAACTACCAACATATGAGTAATCTCTTTCTCTAGGCTGAGGATCGTATTGATTTAAATAAAGTATAATCATTAATCCGGTAGCTAAGAAAAGCGATAATAATGCGAGGGCTCTTTTCCAATCACGAAAAAAATGAAAAAATAAACCAATTATTCCAAAAATTAGTGGAAACGGAAGTCCATATCTACTCCAATCAACGCCACGTAATTTTTTTATTATCTTACCATTCAAAGTCTTTAATTCCCAGGTTCGTTTTGAATGTTCTTCTTTCCCAATAAACTGCCAACCAAAATATCTAAGATACATTTCTTTGATTTGGTAGTTCCATACAAAATTAATTTTTTCTTTAAATGACGGATTATTTTTATTATTAGTCCATCTGTTTGAATATGAACATTCCGAACGAGCAAGTGTAAATGCTGGATCTAATATTTTCCAATCTCCATACTGATCTCTATTCATATATGCTAATGCACTTTTAATTGTATCAGGACTATTTTCATTTATATTGGGCTGTTGATTTGCACGAATAAAAATGGTTGTATATGTTGAATAACCAATTAATATTAAAATAAAACAGGAAAAGATAGTTGATAATTTTTTGTTATTTTGTAAAATGAAATATATAGTTGCAGCAAATATTGATATAATACAAAATATTGGGAACCCTAAACCAAAACTATTAGCCATATTAGGCAACCCTTTAATAATTCCAAGATATATTATAATAAATATAAAAATAGTAATAAAAATAGTCATCATAAATGTTGTGTATTTAAAATTATTCTTGTTAAAATAAATAATTAAAACAACAAATGGTATTGTTAAAAGATTTAATAAATGAATTCCTATTGCCAAACCAAATAAATATGCAATTAGTAAAATATATTTTACATTACTTGGGTGATTTGATTTTCTGTTCCACATTAATATTAGCCATACAACAATAGCTGTAAAAAATGTTGATAGAGAATAAACTTCTGCTTCTACAGCATTAAACCAATGTGAATCTGAAACTGCAAAAGTAAATGCACCTATCATTGAACTACTATATGTTATTAATGCGTCAGACCAATTTTTTACATCACCTCTCCACTCTTTAATAAACAAAACAATGATTAAATATAAAAAAGTAACTGCTAATGCACTTACTAATGGAGAAATTAAATTTACTCTTGCACCTATATCATCATATATAGGAATCTGAGAAAAAATATTCCCTAATAAAAGATATAAGGGGGTCCCTGGTGGATGAGGCACTCCCATTATTACAGATGTTGCAATAAATTCACCACAATCCCAAAATGATGTTGTTGGAGCCATTGTTAAAATATATAATACGAATGAAAATAAAAATGTTATTCCAGCTAAAACTTTATTTATATTTTTTAATAATTTATTTTCCATTAGCTTATATTTACATACTCTAACATATTTTTATAATTTTTCATAAATTTATTCTTTATTGCTAAGTTATTGGTATTTGATAATTTAGGATCATTTGTTACCATATCAAATGCCCGCTTTCTTGCTTGTCTAATAATTTTTCCATCTCTTGAAAAATCTATAATGTTTGATTTAACATATCCATGTTGTTGAGTGCCAAAAAAATCTCCAGGTCCTCTTAGCTTCAAATCTTCATCAGAAATATTAAAGCCATTTAGTTCTTTTTCCATAATGTTTAATCTATGATCTGAATCAGGTGTTTTTTTCTGTTGTACTAAAAAACTATAAGATTGATATATTCCGCGTCCAATACGACCTCTTAATTGATGCAATTGTGTTAAACCAAACTTTTCTGCATTTTCAATTAATATTACAGTTGCATTTGGAATATCAATTCCTACTTCAACTACAGTAGTAGACACCAAACATTGTATTTTATTTTCAATCATTGCATTCATTTGAAAATCTTTTTCTTCTTTTTTCATTTTACCATGTATATAGCCTACAGAAAAATTTTTAAATATTTTTTCTGATAATAACTTAAAGCCTGATTCCGCTGCTTTCCAATCTGTCTTTTCTGACTCTTCAATAATAGGATAAATTACGAAACATTGACGACCTTTTTTCATTTCGCTAATCATAAAATCGTAAATTTTATTTATTTCAGTTGGAATGATGACTTTGGTTATGATCGGAATTCTATTTTGTGGTAACTCATCTATTATTGAAATATCCATATCTCCATGTAGTGTAAATGCTAAAGTCCTTGGTATTGGAGTTGCAGTTAAAGCTAAAACTTCAGGAGAAATTCCCTTTTGAATTAACGTTTTTCTTTGATCTACTCCAAATCTATGCTGTTCATCAATTATAATCATTCCTAATTTATTAAAAATTACATCCTTTTGAATAATTGCATGAGTTCCAATAACTAAATGAATTTTTCCTTCTTTTATATCATGGTATATTTGATCTTTTAAACTTTTTTTTATATTTCCAATTAATAGAGCAACACATATGCCAACAGATTCACAATGTTTTTTAAAACTATAATAATGCTGCTCAGCTAATATTTCAGTTGGAGCCATTACTGCAACTTGCGCCCCATGGCTCAAAACTATAGATGAGGCTAATATAGATACTATTGTTTTTCCAGAGCCAACATCTCCCTGTATAAGTCTATTCATCGGTTTAGTTTTCAATAGATCATTACGTATATCTCTTAAAACATTGATTTGTGACTTTGTAAGATTAAAAGGTAGCTTTTCATAAATTTGTTTTTCAAATATTCCACGCTTTTCATAAATATTACCTTTCTGGGTGTTATTTTTTTGTCTTTTTAACGCCATCAGTAATTGTAAAAAAAAATGTTGTTCATATTTTAGTCTATAAATAGCAGTTTTTAAATTATTTAAATTTTTAGGGTTATGAATTTGTTGCAATGCCGTGTTTAAATCATACAGGCCTTCTTTATTACAAAAATCTGAATCAAAAAAATCTTCTATTTTTCTATTTATTAAATCGCTAGCTTTAGAAATTATTTTTCTAAAACCCCTACTATCTAAACCTACATTTTTTAATGTTGAATTAGAAGAATATTGAGCAATTATTTTTCCGGTATTTACAGGATCTTCATCGTCATCAAGAATATCAAAATCTGGATGAACTACTTTTTTACCATTATAAAATTCTACTTTACCAAATATAGCGACTGACTCCCCAATAGTAAATTTATCAGAAATCCAACTAATACCATTGAACCATATACAATTTATATAACCCGATTGATCATTTAAAATCATTTGGAAATATCTTCTTTTTCTTGTTTTTTTTATACCAAATGATTCTACTTTTCCTATTATTACAGCTTCTTCCCCTAATTTCACATGAGAAATCAATTTTATATTTGTTCTATCTAAATATTTTCTCGGAAAATAATAAAGCAAATCTTCAACATCTTTAATACCATGTTTTTTTAGAGCTAGCGCTCTGTTTGGGCCGACTCCTTTAATATACATTACATCAGTAGATAAAGAAGTTTTAAAATATTTTTTATCAATCATTAATTAATTTTTTAAAGACTTAACATTATCTTCTAATTTTTTTAAATCAATTATGTATGCTGATTGTTTTTTTTGTTCATTTTCAATTACTTCTTTGGGAGCTCTATTTATAAAATCTTTATTTTCTAATTTATTATTTACAGATTTTAATCTTCCTTTCATATCTATAACTTGTTTTTCCAATCTTTCAATTTCTGTGTTTATATTAATTAAACCCTTTAGCGGCATAAATATTTCCATGTTTTTTATAACTGCTGTTGCTGATTGAGAAGGTTTTTCTATATCTGTAGCAATTTCTACCTTAGACAAGTTGCATAAATTTTTAATTATCTCTATGTATTCTTTTAAAATAATAATATTTTTCCTTTCTCCCTTAATTATTACACTAGGTTCTTTTTTAGGTGATATATTAGAATTAGCTCTTATATTTCTTACAGCTGTAATTATTTCCATAATTATTTTCATATTATTTTCTATGCTTTGATTAATTTCTTTATTACAAATCCTAGGCCAACTTGATGTAATCAAACATTCATTCCCATCTTGAAATTTCTGCCATAATTCTTCGGTAATAAAAGGACAATAAGGATGAAGTAATTTTAAAATATTTTGCATTATGTGAATTGAAACTATTTGGGCAACATTTTTATCTTCTTCATCAGAACCATAAAATCTTAATTTAGCAAATTCTATATACCAATCACAGTAATCTCCCCAAACAAAATCATAAACATATTTAATTGATTCATTTAATTTATATTTTTCATAAGAATCATTTACCTTCACAATGGTATTATTAAGTCTTGACAATATCCATTTATCAGTATTTTTTAATAAACATTTATTAATTTCAGATAGCCTATTAGTATTTGCTTTATCTATATTCATAAGTAAAAAACGGGCAGAATTCCATAATTTATTCATAAAATTTCGACCTTGTTCTAATCGTGATTCAGAATATAAAATGTCTAAACCTTGAGGGGCAATCATCAATATTGATACTCTAACAGCATCAGCGCCATATTTATTAAATAAATCTAATGGATCCGGTGAATTACCTAAAGATTTACTCATTTTTTTCCCTTTAGAATCTCGTATTATACCAGTAAAATAAACATTTGAAAAAGGAATCTGTTGACAAAAATATAACCCACCCATTATCATTCTTGCTACCCAAAAAAATATTATATCAGGACCAGTAACTAAATCCTGGGTAGGATAAAATCTTTTTAAATCCTGGGTTTTTTGAGGCCATCCAAGTGTTGCAAATGGCCAAATCCATGAGCTAAACCATGTATCTAATACATCAGCATCTTGTACCCAATCATTACCTTTAGGTTTTGATAAACCACAATATATTTCATTACCTTTATACCAAACAGGAATACGATGTCCCCACCATAATTGTCTAGAAATACACCAATCTTTTATATTCTCTAACCAATGATTATATGTTTTTACCCATCTCTTAGGGTAAATTTTAATTTTTCCATCTTCTACAGCTTTAATTGCTGGATTAACTAATGGTTTCATTTTAACAAACCATTGTTTAGATAAATATGGTTCTACAACGACATTAGTACGTTCAGAATATCCAATTGAATTTTCATAATCTTCTACTTTTTCCAGTAATCCTAGTTTTTTTAGTTCATTTATTATTTTTTCTCTCGCAACATATCTATCTAAACCTTGATAGTTTTTAGGTACATTCTTATTTAATGATGCATCAGAATGAAAAATATTAATAATTTCTAAATTATTCCTTTTACCCATTTCAAAATCATTCGGGTCATGAGCAGGCGTTACTTTAACACAGCCAGTTCCAAATTCCATATCAACAAAATTATCAGAGAAGATGGGAATATCTCTATTGGCTATAGGTAGTTTAACTTTTTTTCCAATCAAATTTTTGTATCTTTTATCTTTAGGGTTAACAGCTATTCCAGTATCTCCTAGCATTGTTTCTGGTCGAGTAGTAGCCACTATTAAATAGCCCTTTTCATCAATCAAAGGGTATCTAAAATACCATAGATGACCTTTTGAGTTTTTATAAATTACTTCTTCATCAGATAGAGCTGTTTGCCCTTTGGGATCCCAATTTATAATTCGTTCTCCTCTATATATAAGGCCATCTTTATATAGTCTTACAAATACCTCTAAAACTGCATTAGAGTAATCCTTGTCCATGGTAAACTTTTCTCTACTCCAATCACACGAAGCACCTAACTTTTTTAATTGTTGGATTATAATGTCTCCATATTTTACTTTCCATTTCCATGCATGTTTTAAAAATTTCTCTCTCCCAATCTCTCTTTTATCAATACCATCACTTTTTAGCATTGCAGTAACTTTAGCTTCAGTCGCTATTGACGCATGGTCTGTTCCTGGTAACCATAATGTGTTTTTACCATCCATTCTTGCTTTTCTTACTAATACATCTTGTATAGAATTATTAAGCACATGTCCCATAGTTAAAATACCTGTTACGTTTGGTGGCGGAATCATTAAAGTATAATTTTCATTACCTTTAGAGCTCGGTACAAACGCATTTGATTTTTCCCAAATTGAATACCATTTATTTTCTACATTATTGGGACTATATATTTTATTTATCTCTGTATTTTTTTTATCTGTTTTTGACATATTTTATATATAAATATTAGCTTGATTATTGATAGTAAGTTTACTTGGTTTTTAATTAATATCTACAGGAGAAAAAAATATTTTATATATTTCTCTTTTAAATATAAAAGGGAGTAAAAACTCCCCTTTACTTAGTATGTTTATTTAAAATTATATTTTTGTCATGCAATGCATCATACCATCGCCCATATCCATCCACATACAATGTCCTTGTGATTCACAATCAGATTGAGTGGGCATACTAACGCAAGGCGGTTGACAAATAGAGTATGGATTAGGAATAGCATAATTAAAATCTGCATCAAAATTTATATTATCAAAAATATTATTTTCTACAGATGTTACTAGTGAATCTGGATTCATAAAATAATCTATAGCTGAACCTCCAAATGCACCTAATATTGATTTATTACAACTACTATTATACGTTGAATCTGGATTTTCCCAGGCTACAGCAATTGCTTTATAGCTTCCAAATACAACATCTTCAAATTCATAAACATATTGATTTTCTGAATTTAAATTTACACTTGTTATAGAAGTATAATTAGAAGGGGGACCACTTGGTGGCCAGCTCTGACTTAATGATATTGTCACATATCCTGATTCTGGCCAATTATTTATATTTAAAAAATTTATTGTCCCACTAATATTTGCACTTTCTGGTATAATATCCGATTCTACACTATTATCACATCCAATAATAAAAAGTAAAATTATACTGGTTTTAAATATAGTTCTCATTATATATCCTTTATGTTATTTATCTTTATTTTAGTGTTTTTTTGATTGAAACTTGCCAATTAAATCCTGGCATTGTATAATTTTGAATTAATTCATATTTTTGATTAAATAAATTAGATGCTTTCAATGATGTAATGTAATTACCGATTGGTAATGAAACCACAAATTCTGGTATTATTCTACCTTCTAATTCCTCTATAGGAAAGCCCTTGCCATTGATATCAAAATCTTCTAAAAAATCTTCATAATATTGCTTACTTTGTCCTTGTATTCCAATATTTATAGAAATATTATTAATGAGAAAATTAAAAAATATTTTTCCCTTATGTTTAGATCTATAAAGAATTTGTTTGCCACTTAAATCAACCATATCTAAATAGCTATAACTAAAATCAACTCTTACTATATCTATAGGTAGTAATGAAATATCAATTTCAAAACCCTTACCTTGAACACCTTCTCTATTTTTAGCTCTTGTTGGAATATCATATATAAAATCAATCATATTTTTATAATTATTTTTAAATAATGCAATATCCCAATTATAGTTATTGTGAGAATTATCTTTATATGATATTTCGTATGAATTTACACTCTCTGATACTAACTCTGGATTTCCAGAGACAATAAGACCATATGTTGTCACATGATTAAGATATAATTCTGAAATAGATGGAGCACGAAAACCCCTGCTATATGAAATATTAGCAGATCTTTTTAATTTATTCATATAGCTAAAGTTTATTTTAGGAGAAAAATGATTGTAGAAACGCTGCCTAAAATTATTTCCTGGATTTATATTCCTAAAATCATATCTAATGCCAGAAGTTAAACTAAAACCACTTCCTATGGAATATTTAGATTGAATAAATCCACCAAGATTTGCTTGAGAAGGATTATCGTATATTTGATTAAGAAGATCAACATCAGATTCTCCCCAATCTATATCATAACCTAACATTAATACCCAGCGAGAAAATTTTGTAATAATTAACTCTGATCTTAAACCATAATTAATATCATCATAAGTCGTTTCTGAATCTAAGTCATGAGAAACAAGCCAACTATTGGGGATATCATCTCTATTTGAATAATTTGTTTTAAATTTATTAATGAATAGTGAATGTGACATTGAAATACCCATTGTGATTGGATAAAAACCTTTTGCATGTAAATATTGTGATAATCTATGAGATCTTCGATATTTATTAGAGTTTTCTAAATCAAAACCTGGATGTCCTAATTCTGAATCTGAAACTAAATAATTTAACTTATAATTTCTTCCCTTATTACTATATTTTATAAAAGACTGAAATCTACTAATTCTTTGATCTGAATTATATCGATGACCATTTGAATGATATGTCATTATACTTCCACTATATAGCCATTTATCATATTTTTGATTATGAGTATAACTAGCTTGCTTAGTTCCAAACTTTCCACCTATTATTTTTATTTCTGAATTATCATTATTATGATCGGTAATTAAATTAATAACACCTCCCATTGAATTATGTCCATACTGCGTAGATGCAGCTGTATTATTTAATTCAATTCTTTGCAAATTTTCTAATGGTAAGGAATTCCAATCTGGTGATCCACTATTTGGAATAAGAACTGGAATTCCATCTAATAAAACAAGAACACGATTATTATATCCACCAGGTTTGTAATCTGAAGAACCCCTTATAGAAACATTGACATTACGACCATTTGGATGTGAAAATTGAGCATCAATTCCCTTAATATTTTTTAAAAAATCAGAAATAGATTCTTTTTGACTAGAATTAATTTCGCTATATTTAATTATATCTAAATTTTCATTCCCCATCCTTGTATTTAATATACCCTGTACTTTTATTTCATCATATTTTAGAATTATGGGTGATAAATCAATATTGATTATATTTTGATCATTAATATTTATTTTTCTTAAATCAGAACCAAATCCTATAACTGATGTCTCTAAATTATACTCGCCATTTTTAATATCTAGTTTAAAATATCCATAGGGATCTGTTGAAACACCAACATCTAATTCTCTAATTACAATATTAGCATTAGGAATAGATTTACCTGTTTTAGAATTCTTAACATATCCTTCAATTGTAGCTGATTGTAAAAAACATAAAAATAATATTAATATTATTTTTTTCAATTTAATTCTCTGTTGGATTTGAAATAATTTGTTCTATTAATTTATCAATATCAACTCCACTAATTGGTTTATTTTGGTTACCCATTAATACTACCCCCATAAATAATCCTCCTAATGCTTTAAACAAAATATTATGATCTATAGGGGGAAACTCACCTTTATCAATACTTTCCTTTAATAAAGCAATCAAGGTTTGATATAATTTATTTTGATATTTTTTCCATGGTTCATTATTAAAATTCATTTGGTTAGGAACATTAAACAAGAAGTTATACATACTTGTGTTATTTCTGATAATTTTTGAAGTTGTTAATAATACATCTACAAAAACTTTTCTTGGGCTATTATATTTTATTGCTACTATTGGCTCAATTTTTTTCCATAAATTTTGCCAACCATTAATTAAAATTTCAGAAAATATTTCTTCTTTTGAATGAAAATAGTAATAAATAGTTGCTGTTCCAAAGCCTGCATTTAGCGCAATTTCCTCCATAGTTGAATTTTCAATACCATGTTTTTTAAAAACATCTAAAGCACCATTCAATATTTTTTCTTTACGATCTTTTCTTTCTTCTTGTTGCCTTTTAGAAATAGACATAAATAAATAGTTTAGTTCTCGAATACATATTCGAAAATTAAAATGCTATTATAATATAAGTCTAGTAAAATAAATTTTCTAATGAGCGAGAAGCTTATTATACTTAAAAAATATTTATATATTACATTAGGATGCAGTTGTATTGCATTGGGTTATATTGGTATTATAATACCAGGTATACCAACAACCCCTTTTTTATTATTATCTCTATGGTTCTTTTCAAGATCATCTGAATCTTATAAGACTTGGCTCTTAAATCATAAATTATTTGGTAAAATTATTAAGAATTGGTATTTATATAGAAGTATTGATAATAAATCAAAATTGATTGCAATTTTATTTATTATTTTTACATTTGGTACAAGCATTTATTATGCATTCCCTATAATTGTAGATTTTATCTTTATCATATTTGCTTTAATCTTATGCTTATTTATAATTACGCGACCTAAACCAAAAAATGTTAAATAATAAAAACATCTTACTCATCAACCTTGGTTCACCTGACTCTTTAGATATTAAAGATATAACATCTTATTTAAATCAATTCTTATCAGATGATTTAGTTATTGATTTACCCAAAATAATTCAACAATTAATTTTGAAATTGTTTATTCTACCATTTAGACCTCGTAAAACAAAAATTGCCTATGAATCTATTTGGAAAAAAGAGGGATCACCTCTTATTATTAATACAAAAAATATCGCAGCTTCACTATCAAAAAAAACTGGTTGGAATGTTGATATTGCAATGAGATATAAAAATCCTTCTATAGAAAATGCTATATTAAAATATAAAAAAAATAATGTTAGTGAAATTATTATATTCCCTCTCTATCCTCATAGTGCTATCTCAACAACATTATCTACAGAATTGAAAATAAAAAAAATTATAAACACACAATATCCTAAATTAAAATTTTCTATTCTTCAACCTTTTTATAATCATCCTTTATATATAGAAGCATTATCTAAATCAATAAACCCCTATATAGATAAAGTAGATAAGATTATGTTTAGCTACCATGGTATTCCTGAACGTCACTTAAGGAAAGGAGATCAATCTGGAAATCATTGCTTAACAAATAACTGCTGTGAAATAAACTGCTTATCATCCCAAAATTGTTATAAATCTAATGTTTTTTCTACTTCAAAGCTTTGTGCACAGTTTTTAAACTTAAATGAAGCAAAATGGATTACATCATTTCAATCGCGTGTTTCAATTATTGATCCTAATTGGCTTAGGCCTTATACAGATCAAGAATTTGAAAGGTTGCCAAAAATTGGAATTAAAAAATTAGCTGTTATTTGTCCTTCTTTTGTTGCAGATTGTTTAGAAACTCTAGAAGAAATTAATATCAGAGGGAAAGAATCTTTTCTAAAATCAGGCGGAGAATATTTTAAGTATATTCCTTGCCTTAATGATAATAGTTTATTTATTTCTATGTTGGAAAAAATTATTTTAGATGTTAAATAATGATGGATAATATTAAAGGTATTTTATTTGATATGGATGGCACTGTTCTTGATTCTGAAGGATTGTTTGAAAAAGCTCAACTATTATTATTAGAAGAGTATAATGTTTTTAGTAATAAAAATCAATTAGAAGAGTTTAAAGGTATGTCATACAAATATTTTTATCCCCAATTTATGAAAAAATTTAGTCTTTCCGGAAATACCGAATCTATTCGATTAAAGCTTAGAACCTATTTACACAATATTATGGAAGAAAATTTAAAATTCATTAATGGTTTTGAAAATTTTTATAAATCTTCAATTCAAAATACCAATTTAAAAATAGGACTTGTTACAAACACAACTAGACTTACATATCAAAAAATACAGAAAATTATTAATATTGATGATTATTTTAATTATGTTCTTACCGTAACAGAAGCAAATAAACCGAAACCATCACCAGAACCCTATTTACAAGCTATGGAGTATCTATCATTATCTGCAAAGCAAACACTTATTATTGAAGATTCTAAAACTGGACTCTTATCTGGGATTCAATCAAAAGCAAATGTAATTGGAATAACAACATCCCTAACAAAAAAGCAGATAAATAATATTGATAAAAATATTATAGTTGCAAATTCATATAATGATATAAATCAGTATTTGAAATATAATTAATAGTCCTCGATATGAGAATATTAGCTAGAGGAAAAGTTTGAGTAGCAGAAAATTATCAATCACTTACTGGTTAGTCTGTTGAAAATCTAAATTTTAAAATAGTTTATAATTTCATTTTTTATCTGATTTGCCTAAATAAAACAAATAAATGATAATAAATGGGGTAGTTATACGTAATAACCATTTTAATTTAAAAATAAAATTAGTCCAATTTCCTGAAATTATTAAATACAAAAATAAAATACTTACTGCAAAAAAAATCCCAATAATAATTAAAATTCTATTTCGTATTAATTTTTTCAATAGATACAATTGTAAATTTTATCTTTTTTCCTCTAATATCAAGGGTGAAATTTTCATCAACTTTTTTACCAAATATAGCTTGACCAAAAGGTGAGTGGTAAGTTACAATCATTGGATAAAGATCTAACTCAAATTCAATTGGGCCAAGAAGCCAATACTCTTCAGCCTCATCTTTTCCTTCTTCATGTATTGTGATCTTATTACCAAAACCTACTTCATCAGTTTCAATTTCACCAAACTCTATAATCCGAAACGGGGCATGGGATTGCATCAACTCTTTTTTAAACATAACCAATTCCATTTGCTCTTTAGCTGCCTTATATTCATAATTTTCCTTAAGATCTCCATGGCTCGCCGCATCCTTAATCTTTAATGCAGTTGCTGTTCTTAACTTATCAATAGATTTCATTTCTTTTTCTAAAGCAAGATATGTATCTCGTAAAATTAAAGTTGCCATATTTATATTACCTTTCTAATCATAATTAAATAATACTAAACTGTTTTTAAATAATAACTATTTATTATTTTACGTGATTTTCTAAATAAATCATGTGTATGCAAATATCTAAATTCTGCGCTTCTACCAATCAATTTTAAATTATTAAATTTATTTAAATATCAATATATAATACTCGATAAGCATAGGGAATATTAAAAAAATTTATTGATTATTAGAATGAATAATTTATTCCTAAGTTGATTTGTCTTCTTGGTCCTGGAATGATACCCGAGCTCTTATTAGCTGACAATTGTCCTGGATTTGAATGCAACCTTGACCCAATGTACACTTCATCAGTTAAATTTTTAATTATCATATTAATCTTTAAATTTTTATAAAAATAATAATTTATATTAAAATTAAATATGTTATAACTAGGTACTGGCCCCATAATTCCTAAATTGCAATAATTATTGCAATCTTTTCTTTCCAAATTATGAAAATCTGTATAAACTTGTTCAACAAATTTATAATCAAGCCTCATTGTTAAATCTTTTATTATTGAGTATTCTAAACCTAATAGTAAAGTATTCTCAGGAGTATAAGGTAATGAGTTGCCCTCAATACTGATTGCTCCACCATTTGATAAAAAACTATACTGATCTAAAATCCCATCTATGATTTTTGATTTTAAATAAGTATGCGAAATGTGTATATCTGGGAGACCTTTTTGGGATGTATTTATTTTTAATCCAAGCTCTGTGCCATACATAGCAATTTTTCCTAAGTTATCAAAAATTGTACCACGTCCGGCAGCAACCATATTTTCTACAACAAGATGAAAGAGCGAAAATTCATAGTCTAGCAAATTTGATTTCCCTTTTGATCTAATTCCTATTTCTTTATTCCAACTCTTTTCAGATTTCAAATCTAAACCTGTTTCTATAACAAAATTTGTAACTTTTAATGTACTACTAGAAGGTGCTGTATATCCCCTATGAATACCTCCAAATAAATTAAATTTATTAAATGATTTTATGAAACTTATACTAGGTAAAACTTCAAATGTAGTTTTATCTAATTTAATATTTCCATTTAATCTATCTATTCTTTCTTGCTCAAATAACTCCAACCTTATCCCTGTATTAATCGTGATATTTCCATAATCTGTGTAATTTGATATATAACTAGAAAGAGCAGAAGTTTCATAATGATGACTTTGTCCTACAATAGTTTCGCTATCATCATATTGATTATTATTGTTTAAGTCAAAATAGTCATTACAATTTCCATTATTATCAAGTGCTACATTACAATTTTCAGCTGGTTCAAAATAAACTCCCTCTCTTGCATTTGGCTCAGATCCAATTTTTTTATCATCAATAAAACGTTCAAAATAAATTCTTCCACCATATTCATATTTAGAAGGATTCTTAATAAAATAGGAGTTAATTGAATATGTTTGCTCATAGCCTAAAACATAAAATGTTCGAAGTACACCAAAATTATTTTCACCATCGCCTGTTCTAATAATATCAAATGGAGTTTCTGGTGATTGTATAACTGGATTTTCACTATCAACCTCACTAGCTAAAATAAAAATATCATTTTCTCTCCACCATTTCCTATCAAAATAACTACAATAAATTTTTCTATTCCTAATAGTATTATTTTTAATTTTTTTAGTTTCAATTACATCCAATGATGATCTAATTATTTTAAAATTATCATGTTCTTTAGGATTAAAATTAGGATCTTGATCAAAAGAATATTCTGTAAGTCCTGTGTAAGTTGCGTTTGAATTTTCATAATTATTGCTAAATTTTAAATAAAGATTTTGATTTTTGGATATATTATAATTTGATTTAAACGTGCCATTATACTGCATAAAATCATTGTTCTGTCTAAAACCATTACCTTTCTTAGCTAGCAATTGAATAGAATGTTTTAATTTTGGGGAACCAAATCCTGTAATTTCTGTAAAAGCGCTTGCATAACCATTTTCTCCTAAAGTCAAATGAATATCTCCACCGTATTTATTAGCCGGTCTACTCGTAAAATAGTTAATTACGCCTCCCATTGTTTGAGGTCCATATTTTATTGATCCAGCTCCTTTAATTACTTGAATTCCATCGATTCTTTCTATGGGTGGATTATAGTACATACTAGGATATACATATAATGCTGGTTGTATTGGTATACCATCTTCTAATATTAAAATTCTTGAAGATCTACGTGGATTTAAACCACGTACACCAATACTTATTCTTGAAATACCAATACCATCATCAGAGAAGGAATTTATACCAGGAATATGCTCTAAAGCTTCTTGTGTACCAATTGGATTAATTTGCTTCATTTCTCTCATACTAATAATACTTGCAGAACCTGACAATTTTTGATATGGCTGATTAAGATCACTTATAATCTCTAATTCGGGCATTATAATAGATTCAACTTCCATAGGAATTTCAAATGAGTATATTTTGCTAGATTCAATTTGAATTACAGAGTCATAATCTTTATATCCTATGTAACTAATGCTAATCTTATATTCATCAGCTTTGATTTCTTTAATAAATATTTTTCCATCTTTATTTGTTGAAAATCCTAACTTTTCATCATTATTCTTACTCAAAATAACGTTTGCATTATTTAAGTTTCTTAAATCATCTTTATCAAAAATATGAATTAAAACATTTTGTGAAAAACAAATTGAAAGTATTATAAAAACTAAATATATGATTTTGCGGTTTAACATTATAAATAATTCTCCTCATAACTTTTATTATATTGAAATTGAGATTGATTCTCAATATTATAATTTATAATACTAAATAGTTATAAAAAAAATAAATTTATATTATTACTTTTGAAAATTCTAGTTTTTTTGATTTTTCTATTAACATTTGATGAAAAGTGCGAAGTCCTTCTTTTTGCTGGTTCCATAGCAATAAATCAATAGCTCTATTAATATTACACCATTTATAATCTTTATGTTCAGAAGATAAAACAATAGATTGAGAGTTGATTTCTACACCAAAAACAGGTATTATATTCATTCTATTTTGATGGGATTCAAAAAAAAAATTGACCTGATCAATAACCCACATCTTTTTAGCTCTTAAACCCGTCTCTTCATTTAATTCTCTTAAGGCTGTTTTATATGATTTTTCATTTTTCTTAATTTTACCTGTAACACATTGCCAGATATCTGGATATAATTTATTATCAGATCTTTTTAATAAAAGGTATTTTGGAATGTTCTTATCCCACATCATAACATGACAATCGATTGTTCTTACAACAATATTGGCCATTTAGCTTTAATTGCGCCTAGACTGCAATTTAGCTAATAATCTAAGTATTTCTAAGTATAGCCAAATTAGAGTTACCAATAGACCAAATGCTCCGTACCATTCCATATATTTTGGCGCACCTCTTTCTGCACCTTCTTCAATAAAATCAAAATCTAATACTAGATTTAATGATGCAATAATAACTACAAATACGCTAAAACCAATGCTAAACATCGATGCATTGTTAATATTCATTATTGACATATTTGATCCAAAAAAACTCATAATAAAATTAATTAAATAGAGTATGAAAATTCCTCCTGTAGCTGCAAAAACACCAAGCTTGAAATTTTCTGTAGGTTTAATAATTTTCATTTTATATGCTAATAATAGTGCTGCTAAAATACTAAATGTTAAAAAAACCGCTTGACTTACAATACCAGGATACTGCATTTCAAAAACTCTAGAGAGACCACCCAAACCTAAACCCTTCATCAACGCATATCCTGAAACTGTATATGGCGCCCATGTTTTTTTAAATATGGTAACTATAGCTAAAATTGTACCACCCAACATACCAAACATCATTAGCCCTGGAGAAGGATTAGACCATGTGTATGATGCGGTTACCATTAGAAGCAATAAAGACATTGCTGTTTTATTTACAGTTCCTTCTATAGTCATCTGCCCCATTCCATCTTGGACTGCATTTTTAAAAATTTTTGAAGTTAAAGCTGGATTTCCAGAACGCATACTTAAATGTGAATTCAAAATATCTCCTTGTATAAAAATTTTAGGATATAATTTAATTTATTTTTATAAAATAATAAAAAAAAAAGGTTATCATTAATCAAGACAATATTATTTTTCATCTAGATAAAAGTTAAAAGATAAATTAAAGCGGCTTACATAATATTATAT
>CAYFHL010000003.1:0-4571 GCA_964342955.1 uncultured bacterium | reverse complement strand
ATTATATCTAATTTTATATAAATCACTTAACCAATTCTTTTCCTGTAATTAAAATATATAATCCAATGAATGTAATAAATCCCCCAATCATTATTGATAATTCAATGGATTCATTAAATAAATACCATGCCATAATAGATGCTAAAATAGGCTCACCCATGGGTGCAGATGAAACGATTATAGGTGAAATATATTTAGCAGCATAATACATAAATCCATGGCCCATTATAGTTGGCACTAAACCTAAAATAAATAAAAAAATATAATCATTGTTGGAATATCCAACTAATGATGTTTTTGTTAGTATTGAAAAAACTAGCAACGTTATTGCTGCATAAGTGAATAGCATCCTACTATATATTAGTGCTTCTAATTTTTTACGTACATCAGCAGTAATAATAAATGCTAACCCCAAACATCCAGAGCATGCAACTGCAAATAAATTGCCAATTGTATAATTACTAGAAAAATCAAACTTATTACCAATTAATATTATAGTTCCTAAAAAAGCTAGACTTAGTCCAAATAGTAAATTTCTTTTATGTTTTTTTTTAAATATAAACTTTTCTATAATGAATGCAAATAAGGGTGCTAAAGTACCTAAAAAAGTTGCATTTGCAATCGTTGTAAGCTTGATTGATCTAAAAAATAGTGCAAAATGAATTCCTAATAACAATCCTGCGATTAATATCTTTTTATCATTATAAAATTTTAAATTATTTTTATTAAAAAAACTAAATATCCATAAAATTAGTGCTCCAAAAAACATTCGCCAAAATGAAATTCCTAATGCTGGAACATTGTTAAGATATTTAGCAATTATAGGAGATGTGCTAACAGATACCATAGCAATAAAAAGCAACATTGAAATTTTAATGTTCAGTTTATAATTTCCTTAACTGCAACAAAAAGTTTATTTAAATCCTCCTCAGAGTTATATGCTTGAATAGAAAATCTTAATATTACTTTTCCTTCCCAAGTAAACACAGGCACTTGAATTTTATAATCATGCATTAATTTATTTTTTAAAAATAAATCGCAATTAGTTTTAATTGGGATGCTTGCCATCTGGCCTATCCATTCATCTGGAAATAGTGGCTCTGTATTAAAATAACTAATAAATTTATTTCTGTATTTTATAACTAACTGATTGCACTGCTTGCTTAATAGTTTCCATTGATAATTGTTTAAAAAATCAATTGCAGCAGGTATGGTAAGGAAAGCACTCATATCTCTGGTACCTTGCCATTGATGCCATTCTAAAAAATCTGATAATATTGCATCTTTGTTTTGCCAACCCCAGCTTACAACTAATGGATGAATAGTAGATTGTATTTCCTTTTTCACATATAGAAATGATATCCCTTTTGGTGTGCACATCCATTTATGACATGCGCCTGTATAAATATCTGGATTTAATTCTTTAATATTTATAGATATATGTCCAGGAGTATGGGCACCATCAATAATACATAATATATTATTTTCTTTAGCGAACCTAATGACTCTTTTAACTGGAAAAATCATTGCTGTCATACTAGTTATATGACTTAAAAAAATTACTTTTGTTTTATTACTAATATACCTTTTAAAAATATTAAAAAACTCTTCTTTTGAACTTACTGAAATAGGAATTTCAGCTTTTATAAATTTTGCTTTTTTCCGTTCACAAATATATTGCCACGTCTTATCTAATGCACCATATATATGATTTGTTGATAAGACTTCATCATCAGAATTTAATTCAATACTTCTTGCCACAGCATTAATAGCTGTTGTTGGATTAGAAAAATAAACTAAATCATCACCATCACATCCAATAAAGTTCCCAAGTGCATCCCTTGATTTTTTCAATTCCCTAAAAATTTCTTCTTCAAAAAAATATACGGGATCTTGCTCTAACTTTTTTTGCCACTTTAGCAAATCTTTATAAATAGGCTTAGCACATGCTCCAAAAGATCCATGATTTAGGAATGTTACTGAAGAATCTAAAAAAAATTGATTCTTATAATCTTGCAACATAGATTTTAAATATTATTTTCATCATTAGATTTATTAGTTTTCATATGTATAGTTCTTTGAGGGTAGGGTATTTCAATTTTTTCTTCTATAAACTTTTTATATATTTTTGAGCTAATGTCATCTACAATCCTACCTCTTTCTGATGGCTTTTCAATCCAAAATAACAATTCAAATATAAGCGCAGAGTCCCCAAAACTTCTAAATCGCACTCTTGGATTATCTTTTTGCATAATATTTTCACTTTTTTTAGCTATTGCCAGTAGCAAATTTCTAACTATATCAATATCTGATCCATAAGCTACGCTTATTGTAATTCTAACTCGTTCACTTTCCGTTGGACCACCACTTTCATTAATAATTTTAGAGTTTGCTATCAATGAATTAGGTATTGTAATCTCTATGTCATCCCTAGTCATTAGCCTAGTACTTCTAATTCCAATATTTTTTACGTAACCTCTTTCTCCAGAATCAAGATTTATATAGTCACCTTCTTTGTAAGGAGCATCCGCCATAATAAATATCCCCGCAAATAAATTTGCAACCGTATCTTTTGCAGCAAAACCTAAAACTACACCTATAATTCCAGCAGATGCTAACCATCCAGTCACATCTATATCCCAACTTAAAAATATAAAATAAATTGCACCTAAAAAAATAGCAATTCGGCTAAGATTTTCAAATAAAGGAACAGTCCTTTGGTGTATTATCTTATCTTTTTTGTTGGACTTCCCGTACCATTTTATGAATTGTATAAATATCTTAAATACTGCAATTGACCAAATAATAATTGGAATAGTTTTAAATATCCCTACCAAAACAAAAATAATAATTTGAGGTAATTCAATTAAATTTACAGATATCATAAAACCCATAAATAATATTGAATAATAGATTGGACGATGCATAATTGAAACAATTTGATCATCTAAGCTAGTTGATGTTCTATTAACCAATCTACTTAATAAGCTACTAAAAGCAATATCTGCAATTTTTGCTAAAATAAATGATCCCACTATATAAATAAACGCTTGAATAAATGAAATACTTAATAAGTTATAAATTTGTTCTAAATAAATCGCCATATACAGTTAAACCTTTCTTTTAAAAATGATATTAAGATTTGATGTTTTATTCAAATACTTCTTGTAGACTCCTATATTTTATTGATCTATATTTTATATTACGAATACCACGAACGGCGGCCTGAGCTCCTGAAATAGTTGTTATTACAGGTATTTTATGCCTAATCGCTGACTTTCCAATTTCATATTCATCGAATCTAGATTGAGCACCTAAAGGCGTGTTAATTACTAAATTAATTTCTCCATTTTTTATAAAATCTACTACATTAGGACGTCCCTGACCTACTTTAAAGACTGGATTAACACTGACTCCATTTTCAGATAATAGCTTTGCAGTGCCTTCTGTTGCAACAATATTGAATTCTAATTCTATAAAATCCCTTGCAAGTGAAATCACTTTAATCTTATCTAAATCATTAACGGAAATAAAAACTGTCCCATCTTGAGGTAAATCATTACCAGCTCCCATCTCAGCTTTTGCATATGCACTACCTAGAAAAGTATCAAAACCTATAACCTCACCAGTAGATCTCATTTCTGGCGAAAGGAATACTTTTTGATTTGGAAACTTATTAAATGGAAAAACTGATTTTTTTACAGCAATCAAACCTCTTTTATCATTTTTAATTAAGCTAAACTGATTTAATTTATATCCAACAGCTAGTTTAGCTGCTATCTTCGCAATTGGAATATCAATTACTTTACTAATAAAAGGTATTGTCCTGCTTGCTCTTGGATTTACTTCAATTACATAAATGATATTATTTTTCAAAGCAAATTGAATATTAATTAAACCAACTATATTTAATTTTTTTGCTAATTTTTGTGTATAATCTACAATTGTTTTTCTTGCAATTGATGTAAGTTCGTATGCTGGAAATACACAAGCAGAATCACCTGAATGAATACCTGCTTCTTCAATATGCTGCATTATTCCAGCTATAAAGACCTCTTCTCCATCACAAAGCGCATCTACATCAAATTCATATGCATCTTCTAAAAAAGAATCAATTAATATTGGATGATCACCTGAAACTAATGCTGCTTTGCCAACAAAAGTTTTTAATCCATCATCTGTATATACAATTTCCATACCTCTTCCTCCCAACACATAAGATGGACGAATCAAAACTGGATAGCCTACTTTATTAGCTACATTGATTGCTTCAGAAACTGAATGTGCGGTTCCCCAACGAGGTGCATCTATATCCATTTCATTTAGAATTTTACCAAATTTTTTTCTATCTTCAGCTAAATCAATTGCTCTTGGATTTGTACCTATTATTTTAACACCACATTCATTTAATTTTTTTGCAATATTCAATGGGGTTTGACCACCAAATTGTATCAATACGCCATTAGGTTTTTCTAATTCAATAATATTTAAAACATCTTCAAATGTTAAAGGTTCAAAATATAATCGATCTGCTATATCAAAATCAGTTGAGACTGTTTCAGGATTACAAT
>CAYFHL010000002.1:0-35678 GCA_964342955.1 uncultured bacterium | reverse complement strand
CTGCGGGTAATGGGAATGTTGCATCTGATGAGTTTAATTGGT
Source organism: uncultured bacterium (assembly GCA_964342955.1). Taxonomy (GTDB): domain Bacteria; phylum Fidelibacterota; class Marinisomatia; order SCGC-AAA003-L08; family D37C17; genus CAYFHL01. Next base: position 35,636 of record CAYFHL010000002.1, on the reverse strand, counting down.
TGTATGATGGAACAATTCCAATATTAACTATAGAATCTAACGAAGGACTTAATGGTTTTACTTCAAATGATCCTACAGTTTCATTAAATTTTATAATCAATGAACCAGTTTTAGACTTTGAAATTAGTGATATTGTTATTTCCAATGGTACGATAAGCGATTTTATAATCGATACGTTGACATATATTAATTATTCAGCAATTTTATTTCCTCAATTTGAAGGTTTGGTTACAGTATATGTAGATGCAAACTCTTTTGTAGACTCAGCATATAACTATAATAATTTATCAACAGAGTTTAATTGGCTGTATGATATTACAGCTCCTAATATTAGTATGAATGTTGAGGAAGGAATTAGTGGATTATTTTCAAATGATTCATTGCTTTCATTAAGTTTTACAATTAGTGAGCCTATAGTTCAAGAATTAGTTGACGTTTTAGTAATAAATAATGGGCTTATAGACAATTTTGAATATATTACTGAAACATCATATAGTGCCGAATTAATACCAATTGAAAATGGAGAAGTGAATATTGATCTTCAAACTGGAATCATTTCAGATATGGCAGGTAATACAAATCTGGATATAATTGATTTTAATTGGACGTATGATGGAACTCCACCAGATACTTTTACTATGGGAGAAATAAGTACAGGTGGTGGAACTGTAGTGCCAGGTTTTTGGAATAGTACAAATGAATATATTGATTTAGCATTTCCAATTTCTAATGATAGTTCACTTATAGGTGGAATTATAGGAATGTTATATCAATTAGAGGGTAATAATTTTGACACTTTAAATGGAAGTATATCGATTATAGAACAAATAGATACAACTATAATTTTTAATATTGATACAGATGATTTGCAAAATATAATTAATGATAATTTTTTGATAAATGGCGATCAATTAATGAACTTATCAAGAACTACAATTAATGATCAAAGTGAAGGTCAACAAATTACATTTACTGGTTTGTTAGTTGATTCGTTTGGAAATAGTACATTTGGTGGCAATGATTCAACAACATTAATAATCGATTGGAAGAGTCCTGAGATAGAGATTTTCCCTTTGGAAACATCTATAAATAATAATCATCATCATACTTCAAATGACTCATCTTTAACTTTTTTGTTGATTAATTCTGAAAAGACAAATGACTTTGGTATAGAAGATATTATTTTTTCAGGTGATTATTTATTAAATCAATTTAATCAAACAACGGATTCTTCATATTTTGTAAAAATTATTGCTCAATCTGAAGGTTTAATAAATATAAATATACATGAAAATATATTTAGGGATTTAGCCGGAAATGGAAATATTGCTTCTGGTGAGGTTGGTTGGATATATGATGCTACTCCTCCAATTATTTCAGTTGTATTACCTGATTCAGGTCAAATATTATATACTTCTGATATAACATATTCATTATCAGAGGATTTAAGTTATGGAAGTGTTGAATGGATTGAAATTGAGTATGATGAAAATCAATCACAAATTGAAATTCAAACATTTAATAGTGTTATGTATGATGAATTTCTCTTGAATGGTTTTCACGAAAATATTGATTTATTCAATGCTCCAATAATTGAATATTTTAAAAATTACAATATTGAAATATATGGAAAAGATTTTGCTGGAAATTACTCGCAAGATTTAATAATTAAGGATGTTCGATTAGAATATCTACCTACAGAAATTTCATTAGATTATTGCTACCCTAATCCTTTCAATAAATCAATAAATATTCCGTTTAGATTACCTGAAGAAGCACGGGTTTTAATAGCTGTTTATAATGTTAAGGGAAAAGAGATAGATAAAATAATAGATGCAAATATTGAAGCTGGACATCACTTGTTTATTTGGGAACCTTTAGAATTTTCTAGTGGATTATATTTTATTAAAATGGATGTAGGTACTTATTCACATACTAATAAAATTATGCTGATTAAATAATAAAATCTGCATATCGTATATGTAAATTTATAATAGAGTATTAGATGATTTTATAATATTAATAAATTTAGATTGGTATAATCATGGCTATTAGAAAATCAATATTTGTTTTAGTTTTGTTTTCATTTATTCATCTAGAATGTTTTGGTGATCTTAATCAAGATGATTTAGTTGATGTATTTGATATCATTATTTTGATCAATAATATTCTAAATCAGAATCAAATAGATATTTTAAATGATTTGAATAATGATAGTGAATTAAATATTCTAGATATTATTATTGTTGCTAATACAATTCTGAATGTTGAAAGTCCATGTATAGTTTTTTGGGGACAAGAAACTAATATATTGCCAAATTATTATTTTACATCAGATATAGATGACTTTCAAATTGATAGAGTTATTAATTATTATAATATAGCGAGGCTTGCGTGGGGTAATTGGGGGCCGTTAGAATTTTGGATTGTTGGTACAGATATTTCTGAGGCTGAAAGTCTTGATTCAACATATTGTTATTTAAGAACAGAACTCAATTCTTGTTTAGATGATAATTATTTACAGTGGTGTTTAAATAGAGAATATAGTTTTACTGATTATGCAGTAAATGGGGGTGCAGGATTAAGCTTAATGAGAGAGTTTGAATTCAATTGTTCAGGATATTCTTATATGGAAATAACATTATCATCACAATTTCCATTTCCTAATGAGTCAGACTATGATGTTGTTACTATGCATGAATATTTTCATGCATACCAACATGCTCACATTTTTACTTTTGATTATAATGAGAGAGCAAATTTAATGGTTATAAATCCGTGGTGGTCAGAAGGTGGGGCCGAGTATATGGCTCAATTATTATATTCCCAGCAAGCAGGCGTAAATAATAACTATTTAAGGCAAGTTATGGAATGGAAAATGCAATCAAAAAATGATCTCTTTGATGGTGAGTTGATTTCAGATATACCTTATGGACCTAGAGCCTATATCGCTTATGATTTAGGAACTTGGGCGATTGCATATTTAATTAATCTAGTTGGCCTTGAGACCTATAAAAATGATTTTTATAATGATCTAAATGAACATGGTTGGGAGCAATCATTCAACATTAATTTTAATATGAGTTCTGATCAATTTTTATCTGAATTTCATAATTTTTTAAGTTTTGATATTGATGAACAACTTAATATTATTCCTTAAAGTAAACAGAATCTATTTGTTGAATTAGCTTTTATTGATAATCTATTTGATTGAAAGGATTTTAATATGAAAAAAAATGATTTAGCCTTATTGATATTAAGAATTGGCATTGGTGGCATGTTTATACTACATGGCTATCCCAAAATTATGGGTGGAAGTGAAAAATGGATAGGATTGGGGAAATATGGTATGGGCTCATTAGGAATTTATTTTTTACCTAAATTCTGGGGTTTTATGGCCGCATTTTCTGAATTTATTGGTGGAGCAATGGTTGCTTTAGGTCTATATACAAGATTATTTTCATTTCTATTATTTATTACAATGGTTGTTGCTTCTATTGCACATATAAATAATGGTGATGGTATAATGGGTGCATCACATGCAATTGAAGCAGGAATTGTATTTTTGTTTTTATTCATATATGGCCCTGGTAACATCATCATTAATCGGAATGATAAAAATAATGAAGAAATATAGTAAGCTAACAATTTTTTCATGGTCAATGTATGATTTTGCCAATCAGCCATTTACTACTTTAGCGTTAACATTTATATATGGTACTTTTTTTGTTAAGGTAATTGCTGAAAATGAAATTGTAGGTACCATGCTTTGGTCGAGAGGTATAACTCTTACTGCTATTTTTGTGGCCTTTTTATCTCCTTTAATGGGCGCAGTTGCAGATCAAGGAGGCTTTCGAAAAATTTATCTTATTTTTTGGTCCTGGGTATGTATAGTAAGTTCATTCATTTTATATTTTCCAGGTCCAGGTGATGTGTATTTTTCCCTGATAGTATTTATTATTGCAAATATTGGTTTTGAAATGGGTGGAGTATTTTGTAATGCATATCTTCCAGAAATTGCACCAAAAGAAAAAATTGGCAGAATATCAGGATATGGTTGGTCTATGGGCTACGTGGGGGGACTTATAGCGCTAACCATCGCTATGATATTTTTTGTTAGTGCTGACCTACCAATCTTTAATTTAAATAAAGATAATTATGAACATATAAGAGCTACTAATATATTAATTGCGATTTGGTTTGCTATATTTAGCCTGCCTACATTCATTTTTATTAAAGATAAATCAAAAAAATCCTTTAAAATTGAAATTTATAGACAATCAATGAATCAGCTAAAACATACCTTTCAGAATATTTTTCAGTATAGAGAAATGATGAAGTTTTTAATTGCTAGGCTTATATACAATGATGGTTTGATTACCGTTTTTGCGTTTGGTGGCATTTATGCTGCGGGAACATTTGGATTTAGTTTTAATGAGATTATGATATTTGGAATCGTTTTAAATATAACAGCAGGCCTAGGGGCTTTCTTATTAGGTTTTTTAGATGATGTTTTGGGTGGGAAAAAAACTATTCAAATCAGTAACATTGGTTTAATTGTCGCCTGTTTAATTGCAGTATTTTCTCCTAATAGGACAATTTTGGAGTGTGATGTACCTCTTTTAGGTGAATTTAAAATTACTGGAAAATTTCTTTTTTGGATATCTGGTATTTTAATTGGTGTGTTTTCAGGGCCAAATCAAGCATCTAGTCGTTCACTAATGGCAAGATTTGTACCCAAAGATAAAGAAAATGAATTCTTTGGTTTTTTTGCATTTTCTGGAAAAGCTACTGCTTTTTTGGGACCATTTTTATTAGGATATCTAACAAGTATATTTGGAAGTCAGCGTTTTGGTGTAGCTGTAGTCATAATTTTTTTATTAATTGGATCAATTATACTTTATACTGTAGATGAAAAAAAAGGTGAACAGCAAGCACTATCAGGGTAGCACAATATATTGTGGTCATCACTTGTGTTGGCACAATATATAGATGATATCGTCGTAAAATTTGGCACTTATAGTTATTGCTTAACATATAGCTTTAAGTAATTCTTGTTTTTATTTTTATAGTCTTTTTAACTTATAGGAGCTATATAGAGACTAAAATTTGAAAAAAATCTTTCCAATTATTATTGTCTTATTTTTTATTACTGCATTTAATGTTGCCAAAAACTCTGTACAAAATTATACTCAAGTTGTGATTACAGTTCCAGATTTAAATTCAATCAAATTACAAAAATATCTGGAAAAGGATTTTAATAAAATTCCTGGTGTTATTGAATGTACTTCATCCTTACAATCTAAAACTTTTGAAATTAAATTTGATGAAGCTAAAACAAATATTTCAAAGATTAAAAAGGTTTTAGAAAAATGGGATTGTACATTTGGTGATCTTTCATTAAATAATATAAATTCTTCTTATAAAGACTTTTAAATTCTTTAGTTTAAAAAATAAATTTAGATGGTATATTTATATACATGTATATAATCGTCCTAATAGGCTATCAATTAATTACTTGATAAAAAGCAATGATAATTAAATTTAAAAAATATTTTGAATTAATGAAATCCAATGTAACGATTTTAGTTATAATTACTTCATATATGGGTTATTATCTAGGATTAAGAAGTATTGGTTATCATATGACAACTTTTAATAGTTGGTATATATTAGTTAATTTGATTTTTGGAACTTGGATGACTTCAAGTGGGGCATGCATACTCAATCATTATTTAGAAAGAATTTATGATGCTAAGATGTCTCGTACTAAAAATAGACCATTAGTTACTGGAAAAATTTTACCATTTAATGCTCTTGTATTAGGTATGGTATTTTCAATATTAGGGTGTATATATCTACATATATTTGTTAATACTATTACAGCAATTATTGCTGGCATTACTATATTTTTATATGTTTTAATATATACACCAAGTAAGCGTTTTACGACATTAAACACTTTAATTGGTTCTATTCCTGGTGCATTACCTCCAGTTGGAGGATGGGTTGCGGCAACTGGTACACTAAACTCTCCTGCATGGATATTATTTGGTATTTTATTCTGTTGGCAAATTCCACATTTTCTTGCTATTGCAATTATTTACTCATCTGATTACAAGAAAGGTGGTTTTAAAATGCTCCCAACGGTATATCCAGAATCAAATCGTACAAACTATGTTATTCTATTTTTTACTATTGCTTTATTTATTGTTAGTTTGGGATTGTATATTCTAAAAGTAGTTGGTATATTCTATGCGATTAGTGCAGCATTATTAGGAATCTTCTTTTTAATTTCTGCATTGAGAGTAATTGTGGAATCAAATAAGATCAATGCAAGAAAATTAATGTTTACATCTATTATATACTTACCTATTTTATTATTTATTATAATAATTGAGAGCATACTATTTTAATCATTAATAAATACATGGGCTTTGCGAAGATGATATTATAAGCTTAAATTTATCATAGAATATGAATAGAATTTTATTATATTTAAAAAAATATTTTAATAAAAGTTTAATACTTATTATTCTGTTTTTTTGCTCTTGTGCATATTTTAATACTTTTTATAATTCAGAATATTCTTATAAAAAAGCAATTCGAATTATTGAAGAATCCCCTATTACTGAAAATGAAGAAATTCCAAACCAAGCACAGACTTTATTAGGTAACGCAATAGATAATGGAAAAATAGTAATTGAAAAGTTTCCTGATAGTAAATATGTTGATGATGCTATTTTTATCATAGCAAAATCAGCCTTTTTACGTAATGAATTATCAATGGCAGAGCGATATTTTAAACAATTAAATAGTGATTTCCCTCAAAGCAAATATTTTGACGAATCATTTATTTGGCTTGCTTATACTCACTATAAGAGAGGAATGCTTGATTCTGCAAAATATCAAATTAATAACATCTTAAAAAATAAGCCTAATAAAAAGAGCCATTTATATCTTATTTATAATATTTTGGGTGAGATTGCGTTAGATATTGATAGTATTAATATATGTTACCAAAACTATGAACTTGCTGCTAAGTATGCGAATACATCATCAAAAAAAACTGCAACTTATAGCAAATTAATAAAAATTTCCGAAGACTATAATGATTTTAATCGTACGGTAAATTATTTAGATAAACTAGGTAAAGTTGCACCCAATGAAATACGCATAGATGCCAAATTGAAATGGATTACTTATCAAAGAGAGCTTGGAAATTACAATCTAATTATTTCAGAAATAGAAACTCTTTTAGGATTATCTGAATTTGAACAAGAATATCTAAAACTATCTTTAGAAATGGGTAAAGTATATTTAGATATTAAAGAATTTGAAATAGCAAAGGATATTTTTTTAAATTTAGTTGATCAATATACAAAAAAGGATGAGACTGCAGAGGCATATTACTATTTAGGCAATATTGCAATGATGCAAGATTTCAATTTAGATATGGCTAAGGAATATTTTAAAAATTCTAAAGAAGAAAAATCACGTTCTAAATATGGTAAAAAGTCAGTATCTCTAAATGATAAAATAGAGAATTATGAAGTATTAGTTATAAATTATAATAATTCAATTAAATTAGTTGAGTCAGAAATTAATAAAGAAATTTTAGATGATGAGGAAGTTGATATTGATAAAACAAATTATTATGATATAGAAGAAGAAAGAGATAAAATAGAATTATCTCATGATATTGATTCTGATCGGCCAGATTCATTGCTATTTTTGATAGGAGAGATGTTGCTATATGATTTTAATAGATTTGAGCTAGCTATGGAAAAGTTTATTGAATTAACAGAATCATTTGAACAATCACCATTTTCGAAACAATCACTATATATATTATCGCACTATAAACCTAATGATGGTTGGTTGAATTTATTTGATGAAAAATACCCACACTCTAGTTACAATAATAATCAAAATATGGAATTTAATCTAAAACTATCAGACTCTTTAAAAATGAAAAGAGATAATGCATGGGAGTTGATGGACAGATCATATACTGATTCAAAAGTTCATTTTTACGATATTTATAATCAATATGCTGATACTTTGTCATTATATATTGCTGCATTTATTGATGATTATTATTTACATGATATTGAATCAGCAATTGAAAATTATTTAGAGTTCAATTCTAAATTCCCTGATCATCATCTATATAATGAGTCGAATAAGCGATTAGATCTCATTAGATCAAATCTAGAAATTGAGCAAAATATTGCTCAGCAAGGTATTGATTATAAATCGGCAATTTTATTGCTTCATAATAAATTTGATGTAGATTCAATCCTTACTATTATTGAGAATATTTCTAGAGGAGAGGAATCAAGATTTAGAAGCGCTTCTTTAAAACTAAAAAAAACAATAAGACAATATACAGATTTGCAGGATATTTTAGTAAATGATAATACTAAAGATTCTTTAGAAGTTGACCTTTTAAGTTTAGATAATAAAGAACAAATGCGATTAGATTCAATTTATTATTTAATAGCTAACTTATTTGAATTTGATTTCGGACTAATTGATTCTTCATTAAAATATCATGCTCAAGTAGTTAATAATTTTGAAGAATCAAATTTTAAGATAAGATCTCTAATTAATTTAAAAAATAAGGATTCTAATGGCGCTTGGGATTCGTATATAAATATTTATCCAGATTCACTTATTATCCCTGATTCAAATAATTATCAAATTTCATACCTACAAGAAGTATTTGATAAAGATTTTTTTGATCAACAAAATAATATTATTCAAAATTGTAGTAGTTATATCCTATTATTTCCAGAATTAAGTAGTGGAAATATTGCTCAGGAAGATTCAATCAATATAAATTTAAGTTCACCAACTATTACAGACTCACTGGATCAGAAATAAATGATTTATAAAGAAATTGCAAAAGTTATAAGTACTACTGAAATTGCGGAAAATATATACAAAACATGTTTAAAATCGCCTAATATTGCTGGTAAAGTGAAGCCAGGTCAATTTATTAATATTTTACCATCCTTTAGTTGGAATAAGGTAATGCGTCGACCTATGAGTATTGCTAGTCAAGAAGGAGAGCAAATTAGTATTATATATAAAGTAATTGGTGAAGGTACTAAATTAATGAAAGACTGGAAATTAAATGAAAATGTTGATATTATAGGCCCGCTTGGTAATTATTGGCAAGGATATGATTCTGTTACTCCAATCCTTATTGCTGGAGGTGTTGGTATTGCACCTATATTAAACTTACATAGTACTCTAAAGCGTAAAAAAATAGATCATTATTTAATAATGGGTGCTCGTAATAATAGAGAACATTTTATAGATCATGAACCAAATAAAAACATCTATTTATCTACAGATGATGGAAGCTTAGGTATAAAAGGTAATGTGATAGATGCTATAGATTCTATTGATTCAATTAATAAAATTAAGAATTCAAAAATATATGTTTGTGGTCCATCTCTTATGATGGAATCTATCAGAAAATATTCTTTATCTAAACAATTTAAATGTGATGCTGCACTTGAAACAATTATGGCATGTGGAATAGGTATTTGTCAAGGATGTACCGTTGAAAAGAGTATTTCAATAAAATTTGATAATTCATATAGAAAAAAATATGTTTTAGCCTGTATTGATGGACCAATTTTTAATGTAAAAGAAATAGTATCATGCAAATAAAAATTAAGAATACCACCTTTTCTTGTCCAATCCTCTCAGCTAGTGGAACATATGGATATGGTCATGAAGTGTCGGATATCGTAGATTTAAATGATTGGGGAGGGATTATTACAAAATCTGTTACTCGATATCCAAGAGAAGGCAACCCTCCTCCACGAATTGTAGAAACAAGTGCAGGTATGCTAAATTCGATTGGATTAGCAAATATTGGTGTAAAACAATATTGTAAAACTATTATTCCGTTCATTAAAAAGTTAAATACTAATATAATAATTAACATTGCAGGAAGTACTATTGATGAATACATAGAAACTTTACAGATATTAGAAAAAACAGATAGTGATCATGTCGGCTATGAAATTAATATATCATGTCCTAATGTTAAAGAAGGTGGAATGTCATTTGGTAACAATACAAAAATGACAGAGAATTTAACAAGGGAATTAAGAAAAAACACCAATCGTTTATTAATAATGAAATTAAGTCCTAATGTTACAAATATTGAAGATATTGCTCTTTCAGCTGAAGGAGCAGGTGCAGATGCTGTTAGTGCAATTAATACTTTAGTTGGGATGTCAATAGATATTAATAGCAGGAAATCAAAAATTTTTACCAAATACGGTGGTTTATCTGGACCAGCTATAAAACCAGTTGCTATTGCAAGTGTTCATAAAATTTATAAAGTCTTAAAAATTCCTATTATTGGAATTGGAGGGATTACTTGTTTAGAAGACATAATTGAATTTTTACTTGCTGGTGCCACAATGATCGAGATAGGTACGATGAATTATCAAAACCCAGATATTGGACCTCAGTTAAAAACTGAGTTATCAGATTATTTAAAAAATAATAATATCAAAAATATTAAAGAAATTGTAGGAAAGGTAGATTTATAATTGAAATCAATTATTTATTTATTTTTATATATTTTTTTATTAGATTGTTCGTCTTCACCTCGATATACGAGCGGATTAGATAAGTCAAATTATAATCCTACTGTAAAAAAAGAAAAGAAGGCCAAAAATAATAAAAAATTTAATTATAAAAGATCTAAAAAAGTGTATAGAGGAATTTCATCATACTATGGTCCTAAATTCCATGGTAAATTAACCGCTAATGGTGAAATTTTTGATATGTATGGTGTAACGGCAGCCCATAAGGAATTTCCATTTAATACAATTATAAGAGTAACAAATGAAAATAATGGTAAGTCTCATATAATTAGAATAAATGATAGAGGTCCTTATATAGATGGTAGAATTTTAGATTGTAGCTTTGGAGCAGCAAAAAAACTTGGATTTGTAAGTGATGGTGTCGCTCCAGTTAAAATAGAGATTATTGAGTGGGGTGATAATGAATATATGCACCATGATTAAAAGAGGGATTACAATTTATGAAAAAACATATTTTATTTTTTAGTTTTATTATAATTTCATGCAGTATATTTGATCCGCAAGGTATTGAAAACCAGTATAATAGAGTATATGTCGCTCTTCAAGGATTAGATGCAGTTGGAATTGTTAATATTGATTCAGGAGAAGTTAAAAAAATTAATATAGACTATGGTTCTATTGGCTGTGGTAATTATGTATCTCAATCAGAATGTGAATCAGATTCTGAATGTCTTTGGCATAACATGGGCTCAATGAGTCATTGTATGGATGATATAGATGAATGTATGAATTTAAATGAAAGTGATTGTTTCAATGCAGAAGAATGTGATTGGATGATGAATATGTGTATGAATTCTGGAGGGGGTATGAATATGGGAAGTCATACACCGCATTTTATTTCAATAGATGAAATTAATCAATATTGGTTTGTGACAACTATTACTAGTGGTTATTTAGGAAGATATAATTTAGAAACAGATGAGCTTATTGATAATATATTTATTGGTGATTCTCCTGCACTCATTTCTCTTAATGAAGAAAGTAAAAAATTGTATATTTCTAGGATGATGCCTATGCAGGGAATGATGACTGGATCAGAATCTAGCATAATCCAAGAAATTGATTATTCAGACCCTATAAAAATGATTCAATCTAATGAATATGCTATTGGATCACCAGCTCCTCATGGAGTTGCTATTAATAATAATGGTAATGAAGTTTACACAATAAGTAATACAGCTGATTGGTTTTATAAAATAAATCCATTAACTAATCACATTGAAGGTGTTTCATTAGATTCAAATTTCAATAATAGTCCTAACATAGCTGTAAATCGATTAAAACCTATTCAATGTCTATCAGTAAATGATAGCATAGTATTTATTACTTGTTCTTCAGGAATATCTTATAATTCGTATACAGGTGTAAATGATACTATCCCAGGAATTATACAAATGTGGAATTCAAATACTATGAAATTAATTGATACTTTGGAGTTTTCGTGGAATAGTAGTCCATGGCATTTAATTAATTCTCCTACCAATAATTCAATTTTTATTGTTTTAAGTGGAGATAATTTATATCCTGGTAGTGCTGGTGTAGTAAATATAGAATATGATGATAGTAACTTATATATGTTATGGAATAATTATTCTGAAATATTTAAAACTTTACATGGAATAGATATAACAAATGATGGTCAAATACTTTTTGTTAGTGGAAGAGGAGATGGAATGCTTCATTTGTTTAATTCAGAAACAGGTCAACTTATTAAATCAATAGAATTAGATGAAAATCTTTCTTCAATTATGGCTGGTGGAATTAGCTCTGCTTACTAAAAATAATTTTTTTTTTCTATTAATCTTTATATTTTTATCATGTCAAGATAAAGGCAATTCCTTAACATCTCAAAATTCGGATATAGCGTACAAAGAGTATACCCTGAATAGTGATGGGAGTATTGAATATACGGAGATGTCAATACATGATTTTCAACCATCTAAAGATTGCAAAGAGTGCCATGAAACTCATTATAATGAATGGGTAAATTCAATGCATGCTTATTCAATGAGAGGTCCACTATTTTTTAGTAGGTGGAATGAAGAAAAAATTAAAAGGCATACTGGTGAGAGATTTTGTGTGCAATGTCACAGCCCAGTCGCTTTTGTTACAGGGACACCACTAGATGAATATAGTAGTGTAAGTCAATTGCAGGAATCATATATTTCAGAAACAATTAAAGAAGGGGTTGGTTGTGATATATGTCATACTGTAACCCAATTAAGTCCTTCTGTCCATACCGATAACACAATTGCTGCTATTGCAAAATACTTTTTAAATCCTGGAGAAAATATAAAATATGGCAGTTTAAAAGATCCTGTTGGTAATACTTTCCATGATTCTGAATATAATCCTATTTATGCAAGATCTGAAATATGTCTTCCATGCCATGATCTTACTGTAAGAGATGTTGAAGCTGAAATTACATTTACAGAATGGAATCGTATACCCGGCTTATCTATGTCTGGAGCTCTTTCATGTCAAGAGTGTCATATGCCAATGAAATCTAATGGGTATCACGATCATAGCTTTGTTGGTGTAGGTTTAGATTTAACATATTCCCCCATTGATAATCCACAATATCAATCTGTTGAAAATTTATTGAATTCTGCACTAGATATTAAATTTGGATCACCAACCGATACTTTAGTAAATCAGATTAAAGGCGGAGACACATTAAAAATACCTATTACTATTTCTAGTAAAACAGCTCATTCAATACCTTCTGGTGTTTCTTTTGCTAGAGAAGCATGGCTCAGAATAACTATTAAAGATAATAATGAAAATATAATATTTGAATCTGGTGATGTTTTGCCTGATCAGCCATTATCAAAGAATGATCCTGACTTACTTTATTTTACTTCCTATTTATTAGATGAAAATCTAGATACAACATCATCAGTAACTGATGTAAAATCAATTATAAATAATAGTTTGATGGCATTTAGTGAACGATTTCATTTATATAAAGTAAAGATTCCTCCGAGTATAACAGGTAATATTAAAGTAGATATAAAGATGCTTTTTAGAAATTTTAAACCAACTTTACTAGATCAGCATGAAGAATTACTGCAAAACTTAACAATTTTTGTTATGGCAGATACTATGCAAGTAATAGAAGTAATTGAATAATGTTGTTACAAATTAAGAAGTGTCTTCTATATTTAATTTTTTTTACCTTATACCAAACTAAAATAGAATAGATATGTATAAATTATTAATAGCTGGATTTATTTCTTTTTGTTTTTCTCAATATAATATGGAATTGGTTGGGTATTTAGGATTTGAACAAGATGTTTCGGATATTACTGGATTTGCCCAAGATAATAGAGAGTTTGCAGTTATAGGTTTACAGAATTCAGCTGCATTTGTTGATATTACTGATCCTACTAATCCATATGAAATTGGAAGAATTTCAGGAGGAACTAGTATTTGGAGAGATCTTAAGTATTGGAACAGACATGTATATATCGGAACTGAAGCATCAGATGGAGTTAAAGTTGTAAGTGTAGAAGATCCAGATAATCCTGTATTAGTTTCAACCATATCAGATTTTACTAACAGTCATAATATTCATATTGATGTAGATGGATATTTATATGTAGTAGGTGCATCAACCTATGATATTTGGATTTATGATTTAAGTGTGCCAGAGACACCTCAATTGATAGGTACTTGGAATGGTGAGTATATGCATGATATTGAAGTATTTAATAATAAGATTTATGGTGCAGGTATTTATTCTGGATATTTTTATATAATTGACGTCTCTGATAAGTCTAACCCATATACTTTAGTTTCGTACAATACCGGTGGTGGCTATATAAGTACACATGATTGTGCTGTTACATATGATGAACAATATTTATTTACTGCTGATGAGAATACTGGGGGACATATTAAAGTTTGGGATATTTCAGATTATAATAATATTAATTTGGTTTCTGAATATATGACTGATCCAAGCCATTCATCTCATAATATATATATTAGACCTGAAACAAATTATTTAATAATTTCCTACTATGCAGATGGTACTAGAATGTTAGATATTTCTGATCCAACTAATCCAATTGAAGCGGCATATTATGATACTTCAAATATAGAAGGTCTTTATGTTGGGAATTGGGGTACATATGCTTATCTTCCTAGCGGATACATAATATCAAGCGATATAGAAACAGGTCTATATGTATTAATGTCACCTTTGATTCTATCGCCACCCGAAATGGAGTATTCTGTGAGCAATACAGATTTTGTTCTAGATAATGGAGAAATTATTACAGGTACCATCAATGTTTCTAATATAGGTGATGAAGAATCAACTCTCAATTATAATGTTTCAACATCTCCATTTGAAGTGGTTGGTGGTTCTGATGCTTTTGGTTATTATTGGTCTGATTCCAATATGAATGAAGATATTTCTTTTAATTGGATTGATATTTCTGAAACAGGAAGTATATACACGTTCCCTAATAATGATAATGCTGGAGATAATGTTTCTTTAGGTTTTAATTTTCCATTCTATGGAGAAATATATAATTCTTTGATTATTAATCCAAACGGTTGGATTGGATTTGGTGATGATAATTCAGAATGGGATAATTCTAGTATTCCATCATCTAATGCACCTCAGTCAGCTATATTTGGATTATGGGATGATTTAAACCCTGAAAATGAAAATTGCAATCAATATTGTTCAGGAAACGTATATTATCATAGTAATGCAGATCGAATGGTAATATGGTTTAATAATGTTGCACATTGGTGGACAAATTTTGAAAATAGCTTTTATAATTTTCAAATTGTTTTATTCCCAGATGGTAAAATAGAAATTAATTATAATTCTATAGAAGGTAGTTATGATGCAACTGTTGGAATACAGAATAGTGATAGTTCAATTGGTATGCAAATAAGTACTGGATCTCAATATATTAATAATAATTTATCTCTTAGCATTAATAGTGCTCAAAATTGGATAGATTTTTCTGATAATAGCATTGGTACATTAGAGCATAATGAGTTTGAAATTATATCATTTGAAATTGATTCAAATACTTTAGATGAGGGTGTCTATTATAGCTATATCAATATAAATTCTAATGGTGGTTCTGCTACTATTCCAATTAGCTTATCAGTTAATCCTAATAATGATTATTTATCTGGTGATGTTAATATGGATATGACAGTAAATGTATTAGATATTATTATTACTGTAAATTTTGTTTTAGGAATTGATAACCCCTCTAATTTAGAGTATGATATTGCAGATGTAAATAATGATAATATTCTGAATATATTAGATATAGTAAACCTTGTAAATATTATTTTAAATTGAAAACATCATTTTGATTATTTTTTCAGGTAAATATTTATTAATCCTGATTATTAAAATATTTTCTGTACCTTTATTTTCTCAAGTATTTGATTTTAATACAAATTTAATTCCAATTAATTATAATAATGAACTATTGGAAAGACCTTTTGCAGGAGGTTTGAACCGTCCAAAAATTCAATGGATTGATTGGGATTATGATTTAGATTATGATCTTTTTATATTGGATGGAAGTGGTTATTTAAGATATTTTCAAAATGTTGGCAATATACATGAACCAGAATTTCAACTTAAAACAACGTCATTTCAAAATTTATATTGTGGTAATTGGTTTTATTTTGGTGATTTTGATAATGATAATGAATTAGAATTATGTACTCAAAATCATGTAATAAGTGATTATATTTCTTACTATGATAATAATGAAGGTGACTTAATTTTTATCGATATACTAAGTTATAACTCTATTGAAGTTGAAAGTTCAACTGTTATGACCCCTACATTTGCAGATATAGATAATGATAATGATCTTGATTTTTTTACTGGTAATGTTTCTGGAACATTAACATTTTTTGAAAATGTAGGTTATTCAAATAATATTCCTCAATTTGAATTTATTACAAGTAATTGGCAAGATATATACATTGTTGGAGGTTTAAATAATCAACAACGACATGGTGCATCTGCTATTGCATTTATTGATTTAGATGGAGATATGGATTTAGACTTAAGTTGGGGAGACTATTTCCAGCAAAGTTTATATATAATTTGGAATTCAGGTACACCAGAAATCCCATCATTACAACAAATTATTGATCAGTTTCCTCCAAATGACCCACTTATTACAGCTGGACAAAATATGCCATCTTTTGCAGATTTAGATGGCGATAATGATAAGGATTTATTTGTGACTGTTCTTTCTGGTGCTTATGGAAATCAACTTATTAATAATTTTTACTATTATAATAATACAGGTACTGATTTGGAGCCAATATATACATATACTACAGATAATTATTTATCAAGTCTAGATTTATTTGCTAATAGTTGTCCACAATTAATTGATATTGATAATGATAATGATTTAGATCTATTTATTTCAAATCAATATGATCAAATTGAGTCACCTCCTGAAGGGCACATATTTTTTTTCCGGAATATCGGTACAGATACTGCCCCTAGTTTTATAAATGAAAATACATCTTTACTCAATGAAGATATTGGGCAAATGCTTAAACCTACCTTTGGTGATTTAGATAATGATGGAGATTTAGATTTAATCGTTGGAGATTTTAATGGATATTTACAATATTTTGAAAATATTAGTAATGGGTCAAACATAACATTTTATCAACATGAAAATGTTTTTTCTGAGATTGATCTTTCTGGAAATTCAACCCCCTCTTTAGCTGATCTAGATAATGATGGAGATTTAGATTTAATTATTGGAGAGCTAAATGGGAATATTAATTATTATAAAAATTTTGGTAGTGTTTTTGAATATAATTTTATACAGGAAATTTTCAATATTAATATCAATATAGATGCAAACTCATCAATTGAAATTTTTGATTGGGACCAAGATCAAGATTATGATCTTTTATTAGGAAATAATAATGGTGATATTATGTTATGTGAGAATATTGGAACTAAATATAATTATAATTTTAACCAAGCTTGTGAAATATTGTTATCAAATTTAGGAAATAATACAAAAGTAACTTTAGGGAGACTATTTTCCCAAGATACTTTAGATGTAATTGTAGGTATATCAACTGGTGGGGTATTGCATTTATCTTCCTATCAACCCAATTTAAATATTAATTCTATTTCAAACTTACAAACGATGGAGATAAGCCTAATGCCAAATCCATTTAATAGTCTTTTAAATATTAACTATTATATAGATATACCAGGAAATATTAATATATCAATAACCGATTTAAATGGGAAAAATATTTTATTAATTAGTGATCAGTATCATTTTCAAGGACAATATTCAACTACATGGAATGCAAATAATTATGCTAGTGGTGTATATTTAATTAATGTAAGTTCTCAATATAATACTAGTGCTGAAAAAATAACTTTGATAAAATAAAAATCAAGTTTTAAAATAATTATTATGATTCCAAACTTTCTTAGATGGATATTTGTTAAATATAATCAGAAATTAAATAATGATAAAGAATTTGAGAATATTTTAGAATTTAGTGAGTTAATTAATTCTGTAAATATATACCGAGATAAATGGCATATTCCTCATATTTATTCTCAAAATGAGCAGGATTTGTTCTTTGCCCAAGGTTATATTCATGCCCAAGATAGAATGTGGCAAATGGAACTAAATCGAAGAACAGGACAAGGTCGTTTAGCTGAAATTTTTGGTCAAATAGCTTTAAATACTGATCGTTTGACACGTACCTTAGGTTTTAATAGATTAGCAATAAAAGACTGGGAGTTAATAAGTAATAATGATAAAAAAAACTTGATATCTTATTCTGAAGGTGTTAATGCATGGATGTCAAAAAGACAACTTCCAATTGAATTTAAAATAACTAGAGTAAAACCTCAAGAGTGGTCTCCATTAGATACTTTAGCTTGGAGTAGAGTAATGATGTGGACTCTTTCTCATGGATGGTCAGGAACATTAACACGTAATAAAATTATTAATAGAGTTGGAAGTGAAATGGCAAAGGAGTTAAAAGTCCTCTATCCAAATGATAATCCAATTGAAATATATGATAATGATTTAAGTTTTGACATTGATGAAATGACTCAATCGGCACAAGGCCCGTTTCTAAAGAAAGATATGGAGGGAGGGGGACGTGGTTCAAATGCATGGGCAATATCAGGGGAAAGATCAGAATCAGGCAGGCCTATTTTATGTAATGATACCCATTTAGTCCTTTCAGTCCCTTCTATATGGTATCTAAATCATTTATATTCGGATAATGGCTATCATTGTGTTGGTTCAACTATACCTGGATTGCCAGGTGTTCTAATTGGTCACAATAATAAGATAGCTTGGGGAATTACGCTTGCCTATATAGATGTAGAAGATATATTTATTGAAAAATTAGATGTTACAGATCCAGAAAGATATATATATAAAAACAGTAGCAAATCATTTGAATATATATCTGAATTAATTTCAGTAAAAGGAGAAAAAGATCATATTGAAAATGTAAAATATACTATCCATGGCCCATTAATAGGCTCTACAATAGGTAGCGAAAATCAAGTAATTTCATTATGTTCAAAAGCA
The DNA here is from genome assembly GCA_964342955.1 of uncultured bacterium. Taxonomy (GTDB): domain Bacteria; phylum Fidelibacterota; class Marinisomatia; order SCGC-AAA003-L08; family D37C17; genus CAYFHL01. The sequence continues at coordinate 16,393 of CAYFHL010000002.1, read as the reverse complement.
CTTAATCCAAGTAAATCATTATCAGGTTTTTTTCAAGTTAATAGGGCAGATAATTGGCGATTATTTGCAGAAGCTATTAAACAAATATCATCCACTCAGCTTAATTTTGTTTATGCTGATATAGATAACAATATTGGTTTGTATGTTTCTGGGAGGGTTCCAATTAGAAAAAATGGCCAAGGAGATGTTGTATGTCCTGGATGGAATGGAGAATTTGATTGGATTGATGAGATCCCACATGAACATATGCCCAATGTATTAAATCCTAGTTCTGGATATATTATTTCATGCAATAATAAAGTAGTGGGACATAATTATCCTTATTTTTTAGGAAATTCTTTTATGAATGGAAATAGAGCTAAAAGAATTGAGAGTATTTTTGATAAAAACAAAAAACTATCAAAAGATTTGTGTTTGGGTTTACATATGGATGTTTATTCTATTGTTGGTGAAAAATTAGTAAATGGTTTGATAAAAAAGTTTCGTACTGCTAAACCTAAAGCTCAACACATTATTGATATACTAACAAAGTGGGATTTTTTACTTAATAAAGAATCTATTGGTGCTACAGTATATCAAGTTTTTGTATATAAATTGATAAAACGAATTATTGAACCATATTTAGGGAAAGATTTAACAATAAAATATTTAGGTGAAGGTACTCACCCAATATTATTACCAGTGAATGAATTACTAGGTAATGCTATTGAGGCAATATTTAATATACTAAAAAATCCATCTTCTAAATGGGTAAAATCAAAGAAAGAAGCATTAAATATCATTGAAAATTCTATGGTAGAAACATGTATTTGGCTTGAAAATAATTTAGGGAATGATCCAATGAATTGGGAATGGGGAAGTATTCATACTGCTACATTTATTCATAGTTTTTCACAGAATAAAATTTTAGATAAAATATTTAGTCTCGGTCCATTTCCCATAGGTGGTGATACCGATACGGTACACCAAACTGCTTATAACCCAAATTCACCTTTTAAGGCAACTGCTTGGTCACCTGTTAATAGATTTTATTATGATATTGGAGAATGGGATAATTCATTAACTATATTGCCTCCAGGGCAAAGCGGAGTATTGGGAAGCAAACATTTTGATGATATGCTAATTAAATGGTATAAAGGGGAGTATATACCTTTATATTGGTCAAAAAAAATAGTTAAGAAAAATGCAGTAAAAACATTGAAATTTATCACAAAGAATTAAATTATGAAAAGTAAAAGAAAATCTATTAGAATAAATAAGGTATATACTCGATCTGGAGATTCAGGAAAAACTTCACTTGCGGATGGTGAAATTAGATTTAAAGATGATGATCGTATAGAATCATATGGAGCAATTGATGAATTAAATGCACATCTAGGTTGCTGCAATGAATTGTTAGAAGCAAATAGGAATAAACAATTTCTATCAGTACAAGATAAAATTATTGATATACAAAATGAGTTGTTTAATATTGGTGCATATCTTGCTTCTGGAAAGAATAAAAATGAAAAAAATTTCTCTGATTCATATTTAGATAAAGTAAAAAAAATGGAAATTGAAATTGATACAATCAATGAGTCATTAACTGGTTTAGAATCTTTTGTTTTGCCTGGTGGAAGCATTATAAATGCACATTTTCATATAGCCCGAACTATATGTAGAAGAGCTGAGAGGCGTGTAATAAAGCTATCTAAAATTGAAACAGTTAATGCTCATATCATTATTTATTTAAATAGATTATCTGACTTATTATTTGTCTGGAGTAGATGGATATCAAAATTATTAGGTCACCAAGAAAATTTATGGAAAATAAATTAAAGTTTTTTTGTAAATACTCCTTAATTATATTTTTTTTGAATTTATCTATTAGTTCAGAAAAAGAATATTTTCAACAACATGTTGAATATGAAATTGAAGTGACATTAAATGATTCGATCCATTGTCTAGAAGCATATGAGAAAATAGTATATACTAATAATTCTCCTGATACTTTGTATTACATTTGGTTTCATCTATGGCCTAATGCATACAAAAATTTAGAAACAGCTTTTGCAAAACAAAAAAAACGTTTTTTTGATACCAAATTTTTATTTTCAGAAGAAAAAGATAGAGGATATATTGATAGTCTTAATTTTAAAATTAATGGAAAAATAGCAGAAACTGAATTTCATAAAGAATGGATTGACGTAATGAAATTAAAATTATTAAATCCACTATTTCCTAAAGAAAAAATTACTATTGAAACTCCATTTTATGTAAAGCTACCTAAAATATTTTCTAGATTGGGACATACTGGAAAACACTATGAAATCACTCAATGGTATCCAAAACCAGCAGTATATGATAATAGAGGATGGCACCCAATGCCATATTTAGACATGGGTGAATTTTATAGTGAGTTTGGTAGTTTCAATGTAAGAATAACTCTTCCAGAAAACTATAGAATAATGGCTACAGGTGATTTAGTAAATGGTGACAAAGAATATCTATGGTTGGACTCTTTAGCTAGCTTAGGGGATTCACTCCATTCTCTTGATAAAAAAGAATTTAAAGCTACTTTAAAGGATTTAAAAAAGCCTAAAAAAAATAAATCTAATATTTTAAAAAAAATGCAACAAATATTAAATAGGAAAGAAGAAGATGTAGTTGTAAAAAATACTAAAATGAAAACTGTGCATTTTTATCAAGATAATGTTCATGATTTTGCATGGTTTGCTGATCCAAATTGGATAGTCCGAAAGGGAAGTTTAGAAGTAGAGGGACGTAAGAATAAGATTACATTATGGAGTATGTATCTTCCTAAAAATGCTGAACTATGGGAAAACTCCATTGAATATCTACATGATTCAGGCTTTTGGTTTAGTAAATTTAATGGATACTACCCCTATAATCATATTACTGCAGTTGATGGTGATTTAAGTGCTGGAGGAGGGATGGAGTACCCTAATATAACAGTCATTTCGGAGATGGATTCAAAACATTTGCTCGAAATGGTAATCATGCATGAAGTAGGTCATAATTGGTTTTATGGTATTTTAGGTAGTAATGAGCGAGATCATACTTGGATGGATGAAGGTCTAAATGAATTTTGTAATATTAGATACTGGGATAAAAAATATGGTAAGGATAATATGCGATATGTTGTTAATGATTTTATACAAAACAAGTTAGGACCGTTTAGTATTGCAAATAATCTAAAATTTGGTTTTTTTGAATATACTGGATACACATCTTGGATTAAGCTTGGAGATGAGGAAAAATTAGAGACATCTTCAAATGATTTTAAAAGAAGAGCTAATTATTGGCTAAGCTATTCAAAACCAATGGTTTATTCTTGGCATTTATTACATTATTTAGGTGAAGAAAAAATTGATAATATTTTACAAGCATATTATACTGATTGGAAGTTTAAACATCCATATCCCTCAGATTTTTTTAAATATGTAAAAAAATATTCAGGTAAAAATGTTGATTGGTATACAAGCGACTTATTTTATAGTACAGGATATATTGATTATTCTGTAAAAATAAAAAATAATAATGCAATGTTTAAAAATAATGGATCACTAACTGTTCCTTTTGAAGTTGCATATTATAATAAAAATAAAGATCTAATTTCACGTCAATGGTTTGAAAATGTGAAGGATCAAAAATCAATTAAATTGGATAAAGAAATAAAGTCAGTGATTATAGATCCAAGTCAAACCTTACCTGATATTAATAGATTTAATAATTCAACATCAAAACCAATAAATTTCACTTGGATATTTGATCAACCCAAATATCATACTCATGAAATATTCTGGATGCCTTGGTTTTTTGATTATAATCAATATAATGGTTGGACGCCAGGTATAAAATTTTCAAATGGATTCTTATCGCAATATGACTACAATATTGAATTTAAGCCGATGATAGATTATACTAATAATAATATTATTGGTAGTATAGCATACACTAAGAAGTTTTATAAAATATTTAAATCTTATTTAAGTCAAATAAAATTAAAATATGATAAGTTATATGGACGAGATGGGTTAAAAATATACTTTGAAGGAAAATATAAAGAACATTTAAAACGTTATCCAGTTTTAACTAATTCTTTAACTTTGAATTATCATGAATTTAGTAGTGATGTGCTTGATACTTCTTATTATGAAATAGAAAATCAATCAAATATTTATACTGAAATTGAATATATTAATCGTCCTAGCGCTATACTTAGATATAATATAACAACTGGTTTGAAAAAATCAATATTAAATGCTAAATATACTAAAGTTCATTTAAGAGCAAATATTTATTACAAATTTACAAAAAATATACAACCTAAACTTAGAATATGGCTCGGGGGTTTTTTAAATAGTGTTAATATTCCTAAGCAATACTTAATTTATTTAAGTAGTGGAGTTGATCCTGATTTCACCAATAAATATATTTTAAACCGAACAAATATTCAAAATGATGTAAGTATGGGATTAAAACAATATAATTTGTCAGGTGGTCCATCTATCCATGGTATCATTTTAGATGGGAACAATCGTCTAAAGGGGGTTGATAGTTGGATTTTATCTCTGACTTTAGAGTCTAGATTGCCTAAAACACCTGGAAAGTTTTTTGTTGATGCAATGTTCATCATTAATGACAAGATATATTATGATTTGGGTTGGAAAACTTCTAAGGGGCCAATAACTTTAATTATTCCAATTTTTCAAAGTTGGGATCAGAATCAATTTAATAATAATGATCAGTTAGATTTACTATTAAAACGTATTAGATTTACTATAGATATACCAGATTTTTCTGGTAATTTTCTATAGATTAGATATAAAATCGATTGGAGATGTCCAAAATTAATAATGAAATTCACTATATATTTTTAATAGATGAATAGAAGCTATTTTAAATATCTTTTGTTTATATTTATATCTTGTATTTTTTCACAACAAGAATCAGAGATAAGCACTACTGGAAGCTTTGGAACTGTTACAATTAATGGAGAATTATATAACCAGATTGCTATTCGTCCTGAAATACCTCTTGGTAAAATAGGTTTAGCACTTGATATTTACTTATACTATAATGATGAAGGAATATATTTAGAAAGTTGGAATTTCAGTTCATTCCCAAGTGCATATAAAACTATTATCGATAAAATATATTACCTTAAATGGGGAAAGCCAGAAGAGGATTTTTATTTTATTTTAGGTGCATTACCTAATATTTCAATTGGTAGTGGAATTTTAGTTAGTGAATATTCTAATATTATTGAATATCCACAAGTTAGACAAGTAGGAATAAATTTAAATCTAAAAGTAAAAAAAATTAAGTTAGAAGTAATACATAGTAATTTTAAGGATATAGATCCTGCGCTTGTGGGGGTTAGAGGTGCAATGAATATATTGCCTAATTTATATGCAGGTCTATCTTATGTTACTGATTTAGACCAAAACAATGGTTTAAAAGATACTGATGGTGATGATTATCCTGATTATTATGATTATTATCCTAATGATGAGGCTAAACATGATAGTTTAGCTTATTGGGAAAATATTTATACTGAAATTACAGGTGGTTTATCTGGTTTTGATAATTGGTATTTTGGTTACAATCATAATAATCCATATGATCCGAGTATTGTAGATAAAGATCCAATTGCTGGGGTTGCATTTGATTTAACATATTTATTGTCAAAAAAAATTAAAATTTATTCTCAAGCTGCTAAACTAATAGGTAAACTAGATTCTGCTCCAGAAGGTGTCTCTAATTTAGAACTAGGATGGGGAGTTGTTCCTATTGGTTTGTCAAGTTATTGGGGTCCTATGAATTTTCAATTAGAGTTCCGTTATAATTCATCAAATTTTTTATTTAATTATTGGAATCGAACATATGATATTAATCGTGCAACTATTTTTTATGATACAGAGGGAAGCAAAATTCAAACTAAAGAAAGCCAATTATATAGATTTGGTGCATTAGGTGGTTTGTTCTCCAAAGCAAGTTTTGATTTTATAAATCTATTTAGTATATCTTTAGGGTATCAAGATATGCGGGGAGAAATATGGAATGAGCAAGAATTAAAATATTTAAATGATGCCAATAAAACATTTTTAGGATCATTAAGTTTAAATACAAAACATATACCTAAGCTTGAACAAGCTGAAGCATTTTATCAGCAAATGGATGTACCTAATCCCTTTGACTTTAACCCGACTTTAAGTACACTATGGGGTTATAATCTAGGTGTTGAAATATCTGATGGAGTAAAGCTTGTTTATAAATCTCGCACTACATATATGTCAGACCCTGATAATATCAATAAATTAATTCCAATTGAAACGCTACAAATTGAAACGCAAGTAATGTTTTAGTATTATGAAACCTGCAAATGAAATAAGAAAACAATTCATTGATTTTTTTAAAAACAAGAAACATAAATACATTCAAAGTTCATCGGTTTGTCCTAAAAATGATCCAACCTTGCTTTTTACAAACGCAGGTATGAATCAATTTAAACCTTATTTTCTAGATATTGAAAAACCAAAATTTAGAAGAGCTGTTAATTCGCAAAAATGCATTAGAGTTAGTGGTAAACATAATGATTTAGAAGAAGTTGGAATTGATGATTATCATCATACTTATTTTGAAATGTTAGGTAATTGGTCATTTGGTGACTATTATAAAGATGAAGCAATAAAATGGGCATGGGAACTTTTGACTGAAGTTTGGAAGCTAGATAAAGATAGATTATGGGTTACTATTTTTAAAGATGATGATGAATCTGGTGAAGTATGGAAAAAAAATACCGACATTGATCCAAAACGAATCCTAAGGTTTGGACATAAAGAAAACTTCTGGGAAATGGGTGAGACGGGACCATGTGGACCTTGTACTGAAATTCATTATTATACTGGAGAGTCCATTAGAAATCAAAAGGCAATTGGTGTAAATAAATTGTCTGATTATAGGGAAATATGGAATTTAGTATTTATTCAATATAATAGGAAAAAGGATGGTGCCTTAGAAGATTTACCATCAAAACATGTTGATACTGGTGCCGGATTTGAAAGATTGGTGGCAATATTAAATGGAAAATCATCTAATTATGAAACAGATCTTTTTATTCCGATTTTAAATAAAATAGAAGAAATTTCTGGAAAAAAAATAAGTTTTAATAAAGGTGTGTCCCACAGGGTTATAGCAGATCATATACGTATGATTTCATTCTCAATTGCTGATGGTGCTATGCCTAGTAATGATGGAAGAGGATATGTAATAAGAAGAGTATTGCGCAGAGCTGCTAGATTTGGAAGGATGTTGAATCTAAAACAACCTTTTATGTATAAACTTGTAGATGTTTTATCAGAAATGTTTGGTGAAATATATCCAGAGCTCATGGATAGGAAAGAACACATTCAGAAGGTAATTAAATCAGAAGAAACCTCCTTTGGCGAAACCTTAGATAGAGGGCTTGAAATATTTGAAGAGATTATTTCTTCAAGTAAAAATAAAAAAATCTCAGGTCAAGATGCTTTTAAGTTATATGATACTTATGGTTTTCCAATAGATTTAACTCAACTTATCGCTAAAGAAAAAGAGTTTATTGTGGATAAAGTTAGTTTTGATAAGCTTATGGAAAAACAAAAGGCTAGAGCTCGTTCGAAAGAAAAATTTATATCCAATGATTCTGCAATTGATTGGATTGTTCTGAATGAAGGACATGAAACCAATTTTATAGGTTATGATCAAAATCAAATTGAATCAAAAATTATAAAGTATAATATTAATAAAAATCTAGTAAAACTAGCTATAGATCAGACACCATTTTATGCTGAGTCTGGTGGCCAAGTATCTGATATTGGTTTCATCTCAAATTCTGATTTTAAAATTGAAATTAATGATGTTCAAAAACATGGGAATGATTTTATACATTATGGAAAACTCGTTTCAGGTGAAATAAAAAAGAATGATAGTGTTTTAGCTCAAATCAATCTGAATAATCGCCAGAAAATCAAATTAAATCATACTGCAACTCATTTATTACATAAAGCATTGAAAGAAGAATTAGGAACTCATGTGCAGCAAGCAGGGTCATTAGTAGCTTCAAATTTACTGCGTTTTGATTTGACGCATTATGAAAAGTTAACATTAGAAAATATCTTTAATATTGAAAACAATATATCAAATATTATAAGAGAGAATATTAAAGTTTCTACATCTATTTGTAATTATCAAGAAGCAAAAAAAGATGGTGCTGAGGCATTATTTGGTGAACAATATGGAGAGAATGTAAGGGTTGTAGATATTCCAGGATTCTCAAAGGAATTATGCGGAGGAACTCATGTAGATAGAACTGGTGATATTGGAGGGTTTAAAATAGTTTCTGAATCTTCTCTAGCAACAGGCATTCGCCGGATAGTCGCAATTACAGGAAGTGCAATACCAGAATTGTTATCTAAACAGGAATTGGTATTAAAAAAATTAAAAAGTGTGCTGAATTGTAATAATAAAGAAATCGTACCACGAATAGAATTATTATTAAGTGAGAAGAAACAGCTTGAAAAGGAAATTCATAAAGTCAAAAGTATTAATGACTTAGATATTGTTAAAAAATTAATCACCAATGCAAAAGATTATAGTGGAATAAGACTAATTATTTCTCAAATTGATTTCGAAGGTGATATTAAATTAATTGGAGATAGTTTTAGAAAACAAATAAATAGTAAAGGAATTGCATTGATAGGTTTGGTACAAAATAATAAGCCGATAATTATGTGTGCTATCACAGATGATTTGACAAAAAATATTCAAGCTAATGTATTAGTAAAAAAAGTAGGAAAAATTATAGATGGAGGAGGCGGAGGTAAGAGCCATTTAGCTACTGCAGGAGGGAAAAAAATGAGTAAGATTAAAGAAGCATTATTATATGGAGAAAAAATTATTAAAACTAAAATGGATTCTATAAATGAATAGCAATAAATTAATATTTGAAAAATCTGTTCGTGGACGTAAAGGTTATAGTTTACCATCTTCTGATGTTCCTAAAATTAAATTAGATAAACATATTGATAAAAAACTTTTAAGATCTACTAAAATTGGATTGCCTGAAATGACAGAACCACAAATAGTTAGACATTTTGTCAATTTATCTATTAAAAATCATCATGTAGATCGTGATTTTTATCCTTTAGGCTCTTGCACAATGAAATATAACCCTAAAATTAATGAAGTGCTTGCAAATACACCTGAATTTAGAAATTTGCATCCAGAATCTTCTATTAAATCAGCACAAGGTGCTTTGCATTTAATATTTGAATTAGAGCAAATGCTTCTAAAAATAACGGGTATGTCTCGAGCTACACTTCAACCAAGTGCAGGCTCACAAGGAGAATTTGCTGGCCTTCTAATTATAAAAAAATATCATGAGCAAAATAAAAGTCATAGAAAATATATTATTATTCCTGAAACAGCGCATGGTACAAATCCTGCGAGTGTTATATTAGCTGGATATGAAACATTACAAGTTAAAACAGATGAACGAGGTAGGATAGATTTAAAGCATTTAAAATCTTTAATTAACCCTGAGGTAGCAGGAATGATGTTAACACAACCAAATACTTTAGGTCTATTTGAAGATGAAATTCATATTATATCAAACTTAATTCATTCTATTGATGGTTTAATGTATATGGATGGTGCAAATTTAAATGCTCTTATAGGACTATGTCGTCCTATTGATATGGGTTTTGATATTACTCATATTAATCTTCATAAAACCTTTTCTACCCCTCATGGAGGTGGTGGACCTGGTGCTGGTCCTATAGCTGTTGTAGATAAATTAGTGCCCTATTTGCCCACACCTATTATTGAAAAAGATAAGAAAGGACTTTATTTTCTAAATAACAAACTTCCTAATAGTATTGGTCGATTACATACGTTTTATGGAAATTATTCTATATTGATCAGAGCCTATGTTTATATAAGAATGCTGGGTGAGGATGGTTTAAAGACAATGACTAAAAATGCAATTATTAATGCAAATTATTTAAAAAGTTTAATTAAAGATTATTTTGAAATTCCATATTCAAATGGTACTTTACATGAGTTTGTTGCTTCTGGAATTAAGCAAAAGTCTAAAGGAGTAAAGGTAATTGATATAGCTAAAGCACTTCTAGATTATGGTTTCCATGCTCCTACAATATATTTTCCAATTAATATTGCTGAATCTATGATGATTGAACCAACAGAATCTGAAACTAAGGAAACGATAGATAGATTTGCTAATGCATTAATTGAAATAGATAAATTAATAAATATTGACCCAGATAAGGTTTTAAATGCTCCTCAATCTACACCTGTACGTAGGCTAGATGAAACTAAGGCCAATAGAGAATTAGACTTACAATGGGGAAATTAAAATACTATAAAAATAATGATAAAATTTATTTAAGTTTATCTAAAGGAGAGCTTATAAATAAATCTTTGAAAAAGCTTGCGGAAGAATTAGAAATAAAAAGTGCTTGGATAAATGGAATTGGTGCACTCCAGGATCCAGAGATTGGTTTTTATATTTTAAATTCTAAAGAATACAGAAAGAAAAATTATGTTGGTATTTATGAACTAACATCTTTAACTGGTAATATTACAATCAATAATGGTGAACCTTTTGTACATACTCATGTAACTTTTTCCGATATTAATTATAAAGTTTATGGTGGCCACTTATTTGATGCACAAATTGCTGTAACTGGGGAAATAATAATTTTTACTTCTTATGATTCAATTAATAGAAAATATAATGATGAAATAGGGCTATCACTATGGTGTTTAAGCAAAAATTAATAAATTGAATAAAGTAGAGACAAATCTTGCACCTAAAGCTATCGGATTCTATTCACAGGGCATTAAGACAGAAAATTTGATATTTACTTCTGGCCAAATACCCATTGATCCTAATTCAGGTAAATTAATTGTTGATGATTTTAAAAAAGAAGTAGAGCAAGTATTGGAAAATATAGATGCTATTTTAATTGCTGGAGGAAGCAGCATTAATAGAGTGGTAAAATTAACTGTTTATTTAACTGACTTATCTCTATTTGATGAATTGAATGAGGTGTTTAAAAAATATTTTAATGATAACAAACCCGCAAGATCGACTATACAGGTATCAGCCCTACCTCTTAATTCAAGAATTGAAGTAGATGCTATAGGTTCACGAAAATAGTATGAAATATCTAAATTATTTTATAGCATTTTTATTTATAACAAATTTGATAGCGAGCCTAAATAATAATGACACCCTTAATTATAAAAATCCACAAATCTCTTGGAGATTAGCAATCATACCAGGTTTAGGCCAAATTTATAATGAAGAATATTTTAAATCATTTAGTTTTATAACTTTACAAATTTATTCAGGTTACAAATATATACAGTTAAACAATGAAAATAATTATTCAATGAGAAATACATATGCTTGGTGGACATTCGGACTATATATTTGGAGTATGCTTGATGCATATGTAGATGCCCACCTTTCATCATTTCCAGTTAATAAATCAAACCAATCAAATGAAGAATTTACAGAATAAGATATGTGTGGTATTGTAGGCATATCATCAGAAAATACAACAGCATCACTATCAATATACAATGCGCTAACAGTATTGCAACATAGAGGACAAGATGCAGCAGGGATGGCTGTTCTTAGTGAAGATGGATTTATCTCTATGCACAAACAAAATGGATTGGTTAGAGATGCATTTTCAGAAGAAGATATCATTAGACTTAAAGGAACTACAGGAATAGGTCATGTAAGGTATCCAACCGCAGGGATGATTGATCGATTTCAAGCACAACCGTTTTATGTAAACTCACCATACGGAATATTATTGGTACATAATGGTAATCTAATTAATACTAAACAATTGAGGGATAATTTAAGGGATGATGATTATAGACATATTAATACAACATCAGATTCAGAGGTACTCGTTAATATTTTTGCCAGTTCATTAGAAAAAAATTGTTCAAATAAATTAGATGATAATGCAATAGTAAAAGCTGTTGCTGAAGTGCATAACAGAGTTGAAGGAGCTTATTCTGTTATTATTGCTATTTTAGGTTATGGATTGATAGCATTTAGAGATCCTCATGGAATACGTCCTTTAATATATGGATCTAAAGATGAAAAGAACTATATGATTGCTTCAGAATCAGTTGCTTTAGAGTGTTTAGGATATAAAACACATAGAGATATAAAACCAGGAGAAACAATTATTTTTAATTTAGATGGTTCAGTATCTAACTATGAATACAAAACAGATAAGAAATTTAGCCCATGTATTTTTGAATATGTATATTTAGCAAGGCCGGATAGTACAATTGAGGGAATAAATGTTTATGAGAGCAGATTATCAATGGGGCGATTTCTTGCAAAAAAAATTAAATCAGTATTATCAGAAGAAGAACTAAATTCTATTGATGTTGTTATTCCTATACCGTCAACTAGTAGGACTAGTGCCTTACCAATTAGCATAGAATTGAATAAAGAACTTAAAGAAGGATTTGTAAAGAATAGATATATTGGTAGAACATTTATTATGCCAGGGCAAAAAGTTAGAAAAAAATCTGTTCGTCAAAAATTAAATTCTATAAATATAGAATTTAAAAATAAAAATGTATTGTTGGTTGATGATTCAATAGTAAGAGGAAATACAAGTAAACAAATAATAAGTATGGCGCGAGATGCTGGTGCAAAAAAAGTTTATTTTGCAAGCGCATCACCCCCTGTAAGGTTTCCTAATGTTTATGGAATTGATATGCCTTATGTTGAAGAACTTGTAGCGCATCAAAAAAATATTGATGAAATAGCAAAAGCAATTGGTGCCGATAAATTGATTTACCAATCATTAGAAGATCTAATTTCTGCTGTAAAAGGAAATAATAAAAATATTGAATTATTTGACTGCTCTTGTTTTGATGGGAATTATATTACTGGTGGAGTAGATGAATTATATTTGGAAAATCTACATCAAAATAGATAGTTGCTCATTATAAATTACAATTGTAATATAACATTATATAAAAAATGAAAAATAATTATGATATTATTATAGTTGGAGCTGGACCATCAGGTTCATCTGCTGCATTATATGCACAGAATTCAGGATTAAATTCTATATTAATTGATAAATCATATTTTCCAAGAGATAAAATATGTGGTGATGCACTATCTGGTAAAAGTGTTAAATATATGAGAGAACTAAATATTTTAAATGAAGTAAGAAAATTAGAAGGCTCTCAAATCAATAGAATTACATTCGGTAGTCCTAACCACAAACAATTTGATATTAATTTATCATGGTCAAAAAATAAAAGCAATATAAAGGAAGGTTTTGTAATCCCTCGTAAAATATTTGATAATTTTTTATATAATAGAGCAAAGTCCGTAGTTGAAACAATAGAAGGTGCCAAAGTTATTGATATAATTTATGAAAAAAATAAAATTGTTGGGGTTAAAATACGGAAAGAAAAACTAGAAAAAAAAATTTATGCACCTATAATACTAGGTTGTGATGGTGCTAATTCAACAATAGCTCATAAACTTAAATTACATTCTAATGATGAAGTCAATACTGCAATTGCAATTAGATGCTATTATAAAGGAGTAAAGGATCTTTCTGACCAAATAGAGTTACATTTTGTTGATGAAGTACTTCCCGGTTATTTTTGGTTATTTCCTGCTGGGAATAACCTAGCTAATATTGGAATTGGGCTTAGCAAACAAGAGGCAAAAAAAGATAAGAGAAAGCTTAAGGAAATCCTAGAGAGTGTTACTAAATCAGAATATTTTTATGATAGATTCTCTAATGCCAAACAAATCGAAGAACCTAAAGGTTGGAATTTGCCTCTTGGAAGAATTGTTAGGCCATGTTATGGAAACGGCTTTATGCTATTAGGTGATGCTGCAGGACTAATTGACCCTTTTACAGGCGAAGGTATAGGAAATGCTATGGCTTCAGCAAAATATGCAATAAAAATTGCATTGTTAGGAAAAAAACATAATAATTATTCAAGAAAATTGTTTTCAAAGTATAGTCAGCTAGTATGGGATGACTTAGGCCCAGAATTAAGAGCAAGTACTAAGTTACAAGATTTAGCAAACTATAGAATTCTATTAAATTTAGTAATAAATAAGGCTGCAAGAAATAAAGAAATTCAAGATATAATTTCAGGGATGCTAGTAAATGAGATACCTAAAGAAAAATTTTCTAACCCATTGTTTTATCTTAAAATATTATTTGCTTAATTTGGTTTAATAATTTACTAACCAAATATTATATATTTATTAATGATTGATTTAATGTACTAAAAATTTAATGTTTAAAAAATTTTTTAAAGAACATACTATACATAAGAAAGTTGTATCTCATCTTGATATTATATTTATATTAAGACCTACATTATTTTTTTCTATTTGGGTTATGGTATCAATAGGTATGTATTTAAGCAGCAATATATATACCAAACATTTGATATGGAATACAGAATTTTATTTCAACACGCTATTGTTTTTTATAGCAATTACCTTAGTTTGTAGCTCAACATTTATCTTAAATCAAATATTAGATGTAGAGACAGATAAGGCTAATAATAAATTATTTCTTATTGGAAACAACATTTCAATAATAAAAAGTAGAAAAATTGCAGATTTTTTATTTATTAGTGGCTTATTTTTTGGGATATATATAGACTGGTTAATTTTTATTTTACTTCTAAGTATATATATTTTTTGGGGCTATTTGTATAATCAAAGTCCATTTATTTTAAAAAAGACTCCTATTTTAGGTTGGTTTACGAACTCATTTGTTGGAATTCTACTTATGTTTATTGGTTGGGTATATAATCATAAAATTTATAATAGCTATGAAAATATATTCACTGTTGACTTCATAAAGCTTTCTATACCATATATTTTAGCTTTTTCATCTGTTTCATTATTAACAACAATACCAGATATGAAAGGTGATGGTGAGTCTAAAATTAAAACATTTCCTATAGTCTATGGAAAAATAACTACAATTATTATTAGTGTATTATTGATTATTCCTGCTCAATATATTTCATTAATGAATGAAGATCCTTTAGCATCAACTTCAATTATTGTATCGATGCCATTTTTTGCTTTTGCGTTATTTCGACAATTAGATAAAGATATTATAAGAGCAATTAGATATCCCATCTTTACATTAAATTTTTTTGTTATGGGAATTTATCCTTGGCTGTTTATCCCAGTAACGGTTGTATTTTATTTGAGTAAATATTATTACTGGCATAGGTTTAATTTTCATTATCCAACATTATTAATTGAAGATAAATAAAGTAATTATCTAAATATCAAATAATAAAAATAATAAATTATTAATTAGAAAATACTTTATTATTTAAATTTATATAAATGGTAACTATAAAATTTTAGATACTAATAAAAAATGTCAATCATTATAGGAATATCAAACTTAACAATCCAAAATCTAGTAGATGTAGCTAGAAATAATAAACAGATCGTTTTGCATAAGGATGCAAAAGAACGAATAATTAAATGTCGTAAAATGCTAGATAAGAAAATTGAAAAGAAAGAAATAATGTATGGTGTTAATACAGGTATTGGTGAATTTTCTGAAGTTGTTTTAGATGATGCTAAATTAAAGGAATTTCAAAAATATTTAGTATATAACCATGCCGCAGGTATTGGTGATCCTATGCCAATTGAATATGTCCGAGGTGCCATATTAAGTCGAATAAATGTCCATGCCAAAGGTCATTCTGCTTGTAGGTATGAAATAACCTCAACTTTAGTAGAAATGCTAAATAAAGGTGTTACACCATTTGTTTGTCAAAAAGGATCAGTTGGAGCATGTGGAGACTTAGCACCTATGTCTCAAATAGCATTACTTATGCTTGGGGAGGGTAAGGCTTATTATAAGGGCAAATTATTATCAGGAAAGGATGCGATGATAGCAGCTGACATTCCTATACCGGGATTACATGCTAGGGATGGTTTAGCTATAATAAATGGATCAAATTTCATAGCTGCAATGAGCTCATTGCTTATTTATGATGCAAATAATTGGCTAAAGCAGGCTGAAATAGCTTGTTCTATGTCTCTTGAAGCACTAAAAGCAAATATGAAGCCATATTTACCCAAAATTCATGAAGTACGCGGATTTAATGGTGCAATAAGATCTGCGAAATCAATACAAAAACTAATAAAAAATGGAGATCTATTAGAAAATAGAGTCAAATCAAAAGTTCAAGATGCATATTCTATGAGATCAACTCCTCAAGTTATTGGTACTGCTCATGATTTGATTAAATATGCCAAAACACA
>CAYFHL010000001.1:0-44770 GCA_964342955.1 uncultured bacterium | reverse complement strand
ATATCGCGTACACCCAAAAAAGTTATTGCTACAATTCATACAGCTAGACCTGGAATTGTTATTGGAAGGGGTGGCGTTGAAGTTGAAAATCTAAAAACAGAATTAAAAAAATATGTCGGATATGATATACATGTTAATGTTTCTGAAATAAAACGTCCAGGTTTGCGAGCTGAATTAGTAGGTCAAAATATAGCACAGCAGCTTGAAAAAAAGGTTAATTATAGAAGGGCAGTAAAAAAATCAATACAAGCTACCATGAGTATGGGTGCAGAGGGAATAAGGGTGTGTGTTTCTGGAAGATTAAATGGAATAGATATAGCCCGTAAGGAGACATATCGTGAAGGCAGAGTCCCATTACATACTTTGCGTGCAAATATAGACTATGCTCTTACTGAATCTCATACTACTTATGGAATAATAGGTGTTAAGGTGTGGATATATACAGGTGAGGATAATATAAAGTTAGGTTAAGATAAAATGTTAGCTCCAAAAAAAATAAAATATAGAAAACCTCAAAAGGGTAGAAGAAAGGGAATGGCTAATTCTGGTGATTATGTTGCTTTTGGTACTTATGGTCTAAAAGCAATGGAGTCTGGCTGGATTACAAGCAGACAAATTGAAGCAGCTCGTATTTCAATTTCTCGAAAAGTTAGAAAGCTTGGGCGTATGTGGATACGTATTTTCCCAGACAAAGCTATTACAAAAAAGCCTGCTGAAACAAGAATGGGGAAAGGTAAAGGGTCCCCTGAATATTGGGTTGCAGTTGTAAAGCCTGGAAGGGTGTTGTTTGAAATTGATGGTTTAGATGAGTCAGACTCTCACGATGCATTTAGAGTATGTGCCTATAAGCTTCCAATAAAAACCAAAGTAGTACCTAGAAGGGAAATGGGTGTTTAATATGAATAAAAAAGAATTAAACAAACTTAGTAAATCAGAATTAGAAACTAAATTAAAAGAGAGCAATGAGGCTTTATTAAATTTTAGGTTTCAAAAAGCCCTGCAACAGCTTGAGGAACCAAGAAAAATTACGTTTTTAAAGCGCGAGATTGCTCAATTAAAAACAGTTATTAGAGAAATAGATTTAGGTGTGAGAGTAAAATGAATGAACGTTTAAATAAAAGAAAACAATTGATTGGAGAGGTACTATCTATAAAAATGGATAAGACTGTAGTCTTAAGAGTAGATCGAAGAATTTCACATCCAATTTATAAAAAATATGTAACTAAATCTAAAAAATATTATGCACATGATGAAAATAATAAATGTGCTATGGGTGATATAGTAAAAATTATTGAATCAAAGCCTGTAAGTAAATTAAAAAGGTGGAGAGTCCTAGAAATTCAGAAAAAAGCAATAGAAGTTTAATTAATAAAGATGATACAACAAGAGACAAGATTAAAAGTAGCAGATAATACAGGTGCAAAAGAAATTTCATGTATTCGTGTTTTAGGTGGAACTAAGCGTAAATATGCACGATTAGGAGATATTATAGTTGTTACTGTAAAAAAAGCAATACCTGGAGGGGTAATTAAGAAGGGTGAACTATCTCGTGCAGTGGTGGTTAGGACGTGTAAAGAGGTTAGAAGAAAGGATGGTTCATATATAAGATTTGATGAAAATGCTGCAGTTCTTATTGATAATCAGCAAGAACCTAAAGGTACTCGTGTTTTTGGGCCTGTTGCAAGAGAGTTAAGAGAAAAAAAGTTTATGAAAATATTATCATTAGCACCAGAGGTTATTTAAATGAAAATTAGAAAAGGGGATAGTGTACAAGTTATTTCAGGAAATGATAAAGGAAAGAGTGGTCGAGTAATAAAAGTATATAAAAATACAAACAAGGTCATTGTAGAAGGTATAAATTTAGTTAAAAAACATGCCCGTCCTAATCAAGAAAACCCCCAAGGTGGAATTTTGCAAAAAGAGGCGAAAATCGATATTTCCAATGTTATGATTTTATCTAATGGAAATATATCTAGATTAGGTTATAAGTTTTTGGATGATGGAAAAAAAGTTAGATTCTTAAAAAAAACATCTGAGGTAATTGATTAAAGGTTTTTATGGCAAATAATAAAAATAAATATATACCAAGATTAAAATTAAAGTATGATAATGATGTTACTAAATATCTTTATAAGAAGTTCAGTTTTAGTAATCCTATGCGCTTACCAAAAATAGATAAAGTTGTATTGAATATGGGTATTGGGAATGCAAAAGAAAATTCAAATTGGATTAAATCTGGTGTTGAAGAATTGACAACAATTTCTGGACAAAAAGCTGTTATCACCAAATCTAAAAGTGCTATATCAAATTTTAAGTTAAGAGAAAATGATCCTGTAGGTACAAGGGTTACTTTGAGATCAAATAAGATGTATGAATTTTTAGATCGTTTTATTTCAGTTGCTTCTCCAAGAATTAGAGATTTTAAAGGGTTACCATCAAAAGGTTTTGATGGTAAGGGTAACTATAATTTTGGTGTAAATGAACAAATCATATTTCCTGAGATTAATTATGATAAAATTAACAATATAAGGGGTATGAATATAACAATTGTAACAACATCTAAAACAGATGAAGAGGCTTACGAACTATTAATTGCATTGGGCCTTCCATTAAAAAAGAAACGGCAGAATAAAAATATTGAGGAGACCATTTAATGGCTAGAAAAGCATTAATAGTTAAGTCGCAGAAAAAACAAAAATTTTCTACGAGAGAATATTCAAGGTGCAATAATTGTGGAAGACCGCATGCTGTATATAGAAAATTTGGCTTGTGTCGTATATGTTTTAGAGAAATGGCATTAAAGGGACACATCCCTGGTGTTAGAAAGGCGAGCTGGTAAAATTTATGGCAATGACAGATCCAATAGCTGATTATTTAACAAGGATTAGAAACGCTCAATTAGTTAGGAAGCCTTGGGTTAATATACCTGCCTCTAACTTGAAAAAACGTATTTCATTTATTTTAAGAGAAGAACATTTTATAAGTGATTTTATTTTAATAAAAGATAATAAGCAAGATGTTCTAAGATTGTTTTTGAATTATGATGAAAATAATCAGCCAGTAATTCAAGGAATTGAGCGTGTTAGTAAACCAGGCTGTCGTAGATATGTGACAGCAGATAATTTGCCAAGAGTATTGAATGGTTTAGGTATATCAATTTTAACTACATCAAAAGGTGTATTGTCTAATAAGAAAGCTAAAAAAATGAATATTGGTGGTGAAGTATTATGTCAAGTATGGTAAGGGTATTTAAATGTCAAATATAGGTAAAAATCCAATAGATATACCTGAAGGTGTTACAGTTGATATTAAGAAGGCTGATATTAATGTGAAAGGTAAATTAGGTGAGTTAAATTATATTGCTAATAGTGAGTTAAAAATTAGTATAGAAGATAATAAAGTTGTTGTCTCTCGTCCAACTGATCAGAAAAAGCATCGTGAGTTACATGGTCTAACGAGAACGTTAATTTATAATATGATTATAGGCGTGTCTGAAGGTTTTTCAAAAGAGCTTAATTTGGTTGGTGTGGGCTATACAGCTGATGCTGGAAGTGCCAAGTATCTTGTCTTGAATGTTGGTTATTCTCATCCTATTTATTTTGAAAAGCCAGATGGAATTACTTTTGAAACACCCAAAAATACTGTAATTATCATTAAAGGATATGATAAACAGCTAGTTGGTCAAGTAGCAGCAAGAATAAGAGAATTTAGAAAGCCCGAACCTTATAAAGGCAAGGGAATTAAATATTCAGATGAATATATTAAAAGGAAAGCAGGTAAGTCAGTTGGGGTAGGTGCATAATTATGTTAAACAAATTAAAAGCTTGGGATAAGAAGAGAAAAAGAATAAAGTTCTATTTAAAAGATAGAAATAAAAATAATTTATATAGATTAGTTATATACAGATCAAATACTAATATTTACGCTCAATTAGTGAATGATGAAAAGCATATTACTGTTTTATCTACTTCTAGTATTGATAAAGATTTAGAAAAAACTATTTCAACTGCAAAGAGTAAGGTTGATAAAAGTGAAATTGTTGGCAATGAAATTGCCAAAAAAATGAAAAAGGCAAAAATTGAAAGTATAATATTTGATAGAAATGGCTATAAATATCATGGAAGAATCAAGGCCTTGGGTGAAGCTGTTAGAAAGTCTGGAATAAATTTTTAATTGGAGTATATTTTGAGTGATTTTATTAATCCTACTGAATTAGAATTACAAGAAGAAACAATTGTTAGCATCAATCGTGTTTCAAAGGCTACAACTGGTGGTAGAACGATGAGGTTTAATTCTGTAGCTGTTGTTGGTGACGGCAAAGGTCATGTTGGAATTGGTTTTGGCAAAGCAAATGAGGTCGTCTCAGCAATTAGTAAAGCTAGAGAAAATGCAAAGAAACAAATATTTAAAGCTCCAATGATAAATGGAACAATACCACATCAAGTTAATGTGAAATATGGTGCAGTAAAATTAATGCTTAAGCCAGCATCTTCAGGTACGGGAATTATTGCAGGTGCACCAGTTAGAGCAGTAATGGAACAGGTTGGTATAACCGATATACTAACAAAAAATACTGGATCAACTAATTCAATAAATGTTGTAAAAGCTGTAGTTAAAGGTCTTAAAACACTTAGAGATCCAATAAGGGTTGCAAGACAAAGAGGAATTAAATTAAATCAATTATTTGAATAAGTTTATGGCTAAAATAAAAAAAATAAAAATAACCCAGACTAAAAGTGCAATTGGATATAGAAAAAGAGCTAAAGATACGCTGTTAGCGCTAGGTATAAAAAAAATGAATCATTCAGTTATAAAAGATGGAAGCCCTTCAATATTAGGTATGGTTAATTCTATATCTCATCTTTTAAAAGTTGAGGATGTATAATGGATTTAAGTAATTTAAAACCTTCCAAGGGATCTGTAAGAAGTTCAAAACGTATCGGACGAGGTAATGCTTCTGGTCAAGGGAGAACTGCTGGTAAAGGCCATAAGGGATATCAATCTAGGTCTGGTACTAAAGCTAGGTTTCACTTTGAAGGAGGACAAACACCGTTAATGAGGAGGCTTCCCAAAAGAGGATTTTCAAATTATGGTTTTAGAAAAAAAGTTCAGATAGTTAATTTAGATCAAATTAATAATTTAGGATTGCCTAAAGTCGATCCAGATTTACTATTAGAAAAAGGCATAATAAAAAATAGTATTTTGCCAGTTAAAATATTAGCTTCTGGTAGCGTTAATGATCCTATAGAAGTATGTGCTGACATGTTTAGTCAATCTGCTATTCAAAAAATAGAAAAGGCTGGGGGGAAAGCAATACATAGATGATTGAAAAAATAATTAATATATTTAGAATTCCAGATCTAAGAAAAAAATTAATTTTCACAGGACTTTTATTATTAGTATATCGCTTAGGTGGAAAAGTTCCAATTCCTGGTATTGATAAAGCTGCTTTAGCTGCAGTTATGCAAGGCTATGCTAATTCATTGTTGGGTTTATATGATATGTTTGCTGGTGGATTTTTCTCTCAAGCGTCTATTTTTGCTCTAGGAATAATGCCATATATTTCAGCTTCTATTATAATCCAGCTATTAGGGGCTGCAGTTCCATACTTTCAAAGATTGCAAAAAGAAGGTGAAGAAGGAAGAAAGAAGATAATTCAATTGACTAGATATGGGACGGTGTTAATTTCCATGCTTCAAGCAGTTGGTGTATCAGTATTTTTAGCTACGACTCCTGTAACCAATGCAGGTCCAATTGTTCCAAATCCTAATGCAATTTTTTATTTTGTTACAATATTAACCTTAGTAACAGGAACAATTTTTGTTATGTGGTTAGGTGAACAGATTTCAGATCATGGTATAGGTAATGGTATTTCGCTAATTATAATGGTAGGTATATTAGCTCAGGCTCCACATGTATTTAACAATCAAATAGTTCAAATGCAAAATGGTTTATCAAATCCATTTGAGAACCTATTTCTTTTAGTATTAATGTTTGCAATAACATTTATTGTAGTTGCTGTTTCAACTGGAGTAAGGAAAATACCCGTTCAATATGCTAAACGTGTAGTAGGTAGAAAAGTATATGGTGGCCAAGCGACACATATTCCGCTAAAAATATTAACGGCAGGAGTAATGCCTATAATTTTTGCACAGGCTCTAATGTTCTTGCCAAATACTTTAGCAAATTTATTTCCAGAAGGTAATTCTTTTGGTAGTTGGTTGCAAATAGTTTTTGCACCAACTCATATTGTCTATTCACTTTTTTTTGCTGTTCTTATTATTATTTTTACATACTTTTATACTGCAATAGCATTTAATCCTGTGGATGTCGCTGATAATATGAAGAAACAAGGTGGATTTATTCCTGGGGTACGTCCAGGAAAATCAACATCAGATTATATAGATCATATTTTGACGAGGGTAACTCTCCCCGCTTCAATATTTTTGGCGCTAATTGCTATATTCCCAACATTTTTATCTGGAGCTTTTGATGTTGATTATGCATTAGCTAGTTTTTATGGAGGAACGAGTCTACTTATAATAGTAGGTGTTGCATTGGATACACTTCAGCAAATTGAATCTCATTTAACTATGAGACATTATGATGGTTTTTTAAAATCAGGAAAAATTAAAGGCAGAAATCGCCGTTAATATAGATTAATTTAATATTGTGATTTATATTCGTAACGAAAAGGAAATTGAAAAAATTTGGAAATCATGTCAAATTGTAAAAGAAACATTAGAAATGATAGAGCAAGAAATTAAACCAGGTATTACAGGAATAGAGCTAGATAAAATGGCAGAATCATTTATACAATCTAAAGGAGCAAAGCCAGGCTTTAAAGGGTTATATGGATATCCTGCAACTCTGTGTATTTCTGTTGAAGATGAAGTAGTCCATGGGATACCTGATAATAGAGAATTTAAAGAAGGAAATATTGTTTCAATTGATGTTGGTTCATTATTAGATGGCTATTATGGTGATCATGCTAAAACCTTTCCAATAGGTAAAATTAGCAATGAGAGAAAAAAACTTATGGAGGTTACTCATAATTGTTTAATAGAAGGAATTCAAAAAGCTAAGCCAGGAAATCATATAGGAGATATAGGATTTACTGTACAAAAAATTGCTGAATCCAATGAATATGGTGTAGTAAGAGAATTGGTGGGACATGGAATAGGCACAAGTCTTCACGAAGACCCTCAAATTCCAAATTATGGTATTAAAGGTAATGGTCCTTTAATTGAGACAGGCATGTGTTTTGCAATTGAGCCTATGATCAATATGGGAAGTTATGCTGTCTATACAAAAAAAGATGGATGGACTATCAGTACCAAAGATGGTTTGCCTTCAGCTCACTTTGAACACACAATAGCTGTCACTGATAATGGCCCACGAATTTTAACAATATAATGGCGAAAGAACCAGCAATAGAAGTAGATGGAGAAATAACAGAAACATTGCCAAATGCAATGTTCCGTGTTAAGATAGAAAATGGTCATGAAGTTCTAGCTCATGTTTCAGGTAAGATGCGAATGCATTATATAAAAATATTACCAGGAGACAAAGTTAAAATGGAATTATCTCCATATGATTTAAGTAGAGGTAGAATTACATATAGGTATCAATAAAGATTATGAAAGTACGTGCATCAATAAAAAAAATATGCGATAAATGTCAAATAATTAAGCGACATGGAGTGTTAAGAGTGATATGTGACAATCCAAAACATAAACAAAGACAAGGTTAGGAGGATATAATTGGCTCGTATTGCAGGGGTTGATTTACCCCGAAATAAAAAAATAAAATTTGCTCTTCCATACATTTATGGGATAGGTTTAACAACTTCTGAAAAAATACTTGAATTAAGTGGAATTGATCCAAACCTAAGGGTAAATAAATTAACAGAAGAACAGCTATTATTAATAAGAAATACTATTGGTGATAATTTTTCTGTTGAAGGTGAATTGCGTGGTCAGACAACAAGAGATATTAAAAGATTAATGGATATTGGTGCATATCGTGGTTTTAGGCATAGGCGTGGATTGCCTACACGAGGTCAAAATACTAAGAATAATGCAAGAACTAGAAAAGGAAAGAAAAAGACAATTTCAGGCAAGAGAAAAGCTGAATAATAATACGGAGATCAATAATTGGCAAAAATAAAACGTAAAAAGAAAAAAATTAAAGTCGATCCTGATGGAATAGGTTTTGTAAAGGCGACTTTCAATAATACAATTGTAACTCTATCTGATAAATTTGGTAATGTTATTTCGTGGTGTAGCGCTGGTATGTTAGGATTTAAAGGCTCTAGAAAGAGTACACCTTTTGCAGCAACCCAGGCAGCTCAAAAAGCAGCAGAAGATGCATTAGCATTAGGTTTAAAATCAATAGAAGTAAGGGTCAAGGGACCTGGTGGTGGTCGAGAAGCTGCTGTAAGAGCATTACGCTCTGCAGGTTTAGGAGTTACTGCAATAATGGATACTACGCCAATCCCACACAACGGTTGTAGACCATCGAAGAAAAGAAGAGTTTAGGAAAATATTATGGCAAGATATACAGGTCCAAGAGCAAAAATTTGTAGAAGATTAGAATTTGCAGCATTTGAATCACCCAAATTTGGTAATATTAGAAAAAATTATCCACCTGGTCAGCATGGACAATCAAGAAGACGAAAGTTATCAAATTATGGTATTCAGCTAAGAGAGAAACAAAGAATTAAATATTTATATGGTATTCTAGAAAAACAATTCAGAACTTATTTTAGAAAAGCTGTAAAAAAAACGGGTCCAACTGGTCATAATTTGTTAACAATGCTAGAATCGCGTCTTGATAATACAGTATATAGATTAGGGCTTGCTCCAACAAGAAGTAGTGCTCGACAATTAGTAAGTCATAGGCACTTAATGGTAAATAATAGAATAGTTAATATTCCATCATTTTTGCTTTCTGAGGGTGATGTTATTCAGGTACGAGAGAAGAGTAAAAAGAAAGAAATGTTTTTAGAATCAATGCGAAGAATTCAAGGGGATCATCCTACTCCTTGGTTAACATTAGATAAAGCACAACTTCGTGGTATTTTTAATAATTTGCCTGAAAGAGAACAAATAACAGAACCAATTGAAGAACAATTAATCGTTGAGCTCTATTCTAAATAAATAAATAAAGGTAATGAATATGGAAAAAAATAAATTTTTTAGTGATATACAAATTAATTGCATAGAAGAAACAGATACATATGCAAAAATAATTGCTGAACCGTTTGATCGTGGATATGGTGTGACTATTGGAAATAGTTTAAGAAGATGTCTATTAACTGCAATACCAGGTGCTGCGATTACATCAATCAAAATTGATGGTGTAACTCATGAATTTACTACTATCCCAGGTGTTATGGAAGATGTATCAGATATTATTTTGAACCTTAAAGAATTAAGATTTATAGCCAAGGATGAAGGGCCAGAACTTATGACTATTGAACTACATGGACCATGCAAATTTACAGGTAAAGATGTTGCAGATATTATTAATCAATTTGATGTTTTAAATCCTGATCATCATATAGCAACTATTACTGAAAACAAAACATTGGAGTTTGAAGTAAGAGTATCTAGAGGTAAAGGATATTCCCCCGCTGCGAGAAATAAAAGACAAGATGATACTATTGGAACAATTCCAATAGATGCAATTTTTAATCCTATTACAAATGTAGGGTGGGATGTTCAGCCAATAGCTACATCAACTGAGGGCCATGAAAGATTAATGTTAGAAGTTCACTCTGACGGTTCTACATCTCCTAAAGATGCTATCAATCATGCAGCTAATATTACTAGAGAACATTTAAAATATTTTATGTTTAATGAATCATCATCTATTAAACCTGTTAATGCAGAAGAGATAAATGAAGCATTAGAAATAAAATCTATATTATCTAAAAATATTGATGAAATGGAGTTATCTGTACGTAGTCACAATTGTCTACAGGCTGCAGGTATTAGATCAATTGGGGAATTAGTATCAAAAGAAGAAGGTGAAATGTTAAAGTTTAAGAACTTTGGTCGAAAATCATTAACAGAACTTCAAGAAAAATTAGGTGAACTTGATTTATATTTTGGTATGGATATAAAACAATACATGTCTACAGAATAGGATAAAAATGAGACATCAAAAAAGAGGAAGAAAGCTTAATAGAACTGCAAGTCATAGAAAAGCACTTTTTAGCAATTTAGCTTGCTCGCTAGTTGTTCATAAAAAAATTAAAACGACTGAGCCAAAAGCTAAAGAACTAAGAAGTTTTATAGATAGATTAGTCACCTATGCAAAAAAAGGCAATTTGCATGGAAGAAGGCTCATAAGAAAAAATATTAAAGGTAAACTAAGTAAAAGTATAGCTAATATATTGATTCACGAAATTGCACCCAGTTTCAAGAATAGAAATGGAGGCTATACAAGAATTATTAAATTAAATAATAGAAAAAATGATAATGCTTCAGTGTCTTTAATAGAGTTTGTAGATTTGGCTGCAGAAGTTAGTAAAGATGAAGAACCTAATGATGATAAAAAGGAAAAAAAAGTTTCTAAGAAATAATACTTATAATTTAGAAGTTGAATTATTTTAAAAAAATTATTTATAATTACAGGGCTATTTTATTTTTTGCCCTGTTTGTTTTTAATGCTCAATTTTCATGGAGTCAGCTTTCAAATTTAGAGCAACGGTGTCTATGGGTTGTTCGTGAATCAATGGTGACTTCACAAGACATTGATTCTTTAATGATACATGCTTATGAATCAGGATATGATATTATATTTGCTCAAGTTCGAGGAAGAGGAGATGCATATTATGAATCAGAATTAGTTAATAAACAAAAAAATATAGATGAATATTTTGATCCATTGGATTATGCAATAAAAGTTGGTCATTCATTAGGTTTAGAGGTTCATGCTTGGGTAAATACATATATATTATGGTCATCAAAATGGAAACCTTATGATAAGGATCATCTTTATCATACTAAACAAGAATGGACAGAAGCAGACATTAATGGGAAAATGGATTGGAGAATAAATTTATCTGTTCCTCAATCACCTCAATGGGAAGGAATTTATTTATCACCTCTACACCCTGAAGTTAATAGTTACTTAAGTTCAATTTTTGATGAGATTATTACACGTTATGATATTGATGGTTTACATTTAGATTATATTCGATTTCAAGATGAATTTTATGGATATAATCCGTATGGTCGAGAGAAGTTTAAAGAGCAATACAATATAGATCCACGTGATATAGCAAGAGGAATTATTTCTACACGCTTTGGATGGGAGCAAAGTTTTGTAGATTCGATGCAATATAGTTGGAATAAGTTCAGGCAAGATGCAGTTACTGAATTGGTAGAATCTCTAAGAATTAATATTAATGCTAAGGATAAGAAAATCAAATTAAGTGCTGCAGTAAAGCCCAACCTCTTAGAGGCAAAATCAAGGTGGTACCAAGATTGGAGTGTATGGCTAAAACAAGACCTTCTTGATTTTGCTGTTCCAATGAATTATTTTAAAGATATTAGAGACTTTAATAACTCTATTTTGATAATGAAAGATAATTTAGGTGAAAAAGATTTAGATAAAATAATAATGGGCATAGCAACCTATAATCAAGATGCACAATCATCAGCTGATAAAATATTATTAACTAGATTAAATGGATTTAAAGGAGTTAGCGTTTTTTCTTATGATTCACATAAAAATAATCTTGACTGGTTTAAGCCTGTCATAGAAGCTTTTGGGGAGCAATTTTAAATAAAATTATATGAAATATAAAAATATTCAATCTCCAATAGGATCAAAAATGCATTGTAAGGGTTGGCAACAGGAAGCAGCATTTAGGATGATACAAAACAACTTAGATTCTAATAATGCTGAAGATCCTGAAGAACTGATCGTATATGGTGGCCTTGGAAAAGCTGCCCGTGATTGGGAATCATTTGATTCAATTTTAGAGAGTCTTTCAAATTTAGAAAATGATGAAACTCTTTTAATTCAATCGGGTAAACCAGTTGCTATTTTTAAAACTCATGAATATTCTCCACGAGTTTTAATTTCAAATTCAATGTTAGTTCCTAATTGGGCTAATTGGGAACATTTTAGAGATTTAGATAAAAAGGGTTTAATGATGTATGGCCAGATGACAGCTGGTAGCTGGATATACATTGGAACACAAGGAATATTGCAAGGTACTTATGAGACACTTGCAGAATTGGCAAAGCAAAATTTTAATGGAACTTTAAAAGGAACCATTACTGTAACAGGTGGTTTAGGTGGAATGGGAGGTGCTCAACCTTTAGCAGTAACAATGAATGAAGGTGTTTGTATTACTGTAGAAGTTGATATTAAACGTATCAATAGACGGATTGAAACAAAATATTTAGATGTATGTTCTTTAGATTTGGATGAAACAATTAAACTGGCCAATGAAGCTAAAAATTTAAAGAAACCCTTATCAATTGGTTTATTAGGTAATTGTGCAGATATTTTACCTAAGATGATCAAAATTGGATTTATTCCAGATATAGTAACAGATCAGACATCAGCACATGATGAACTAAACGGATATGTTCCTAATAAAATTAGTTTTCAAAAAGCACTCAAATTAAGAAAAAGTAATCCTGAAAAATATATAGAAATGAGTTTTCAATCTATAGCAAATCATTGTAATGCAATGTTAGATTTTAGTAAAAAAGGGGCAATTGTTTTTGATTATGGAAATAATATTAGAGGTCAAGCTAAGACCTATGGTGGGGTAAAAGATGCATTTAGCTTTCCCGGTTTTGTGCCAGCATTTATTAGACCACTATTTTGTGAAGGGAAGGGGCCGTTCAGATGGGTTGCGCTATCCGGAGACCCAGAAGATATAAAAAAAACTGATGCTAAAGTGCTAGAGCTTTTTCCTAAGGATAAAGCATTGCATAGATGGATAAATATGGCCCAAAAGAAAGTGAAATTTCAGGGATTACCTGCCAGGATTTGTTGGTTAGGCTACAGAGAAAGAAATCTATTTGGAGAAGCTATAAATAAAATGGTAGCATCTAAAGAGTTAAAAGCACCTATCGTAATAGGAAGAGATCATTTAGATACAGGATCAGTTGCATCACCATATAGAGAAACGGAAGGAATGAAGGATGGCTCTGATACTGTTGCAGACTGGCCTATATTAAATGGATTATTAAGCACAGCAAGTGGAGCAAGTTGGACATCAATACATCATGGTGGTGGAGTTGGGATGGGCCTTTCAATTCATGCAGGCTTAGTTATTGTTGCTGATGGTACTCCTGAAATGCAAAAAAGATTAAATCGTGTTCTAACAAATGATCCCGGTTTAGGAGTCGCTCGCCATTATGATGCCGGCTATAATAAAGCGGTTAACATTGCCAAAGATAGAAATTTAAATATTCCAATACCTAAGAAATAGTTGAAGATAAAAATAAAAAATATTGGATCTATTGTTACATGGTCAAAATCAAAGAATTCATTAAGTATAGAAAAAGATTTGGAGATTCTTATCGAAGATGAAATAATATCTGAAATATCAAAATGTGTTGATAAAGCAGATTTAGAAATAGATGCAAATTATAATTTAATAACTCCAGGTTTTATTGATTCCCATACCCATCCTATATATTCTGGTTCTCGAGAGCAAGAATTCGGCATGAGGATTTCAGGAAAATCATACAAAGAAATAGCAGATATAGGAGGTGGAATTAATTCTACTGTAAAAAATGTTAGAGCAACTTCTATTGAAGAACTATATAATGAAAGCTTAAATAGAATAAATTATTTTATAAAAAAAGGCACAACTACAATTGAAGCAAAATCAGGATATGGTTTAACTTTAGATGATGAAATCAAATCATTGCAAGTTATTAAAAATTTACAAAAATCGTGTAAGATAGATATAGTACCTTCTTTTATGGGTGCACATGCAATTCCAAAAGAATATGAAAATAACCGTTCTAAATACATAGAAATTATTTGTAATGAAATGATACCAAAAGTTGCAAAGGAAAAGTTAGCAACATTTTGTGATGTTTTTTGCGAACAAGGTTATTTCAGTATTGAGGAATCAAGAAAAATTCTTAAAACAGCACAATTATATGGACTAAATGCAAAATTGCATGCAGATGAATTTGAACATTCTAATGCAGCTGAACTTGCAGGTGAAATAAATGCTGTTTCAGCAGATCATCTTATGAAAATCAGTGATTCAGGAATAAAATCACTAGCTGAAAATGGAGTGATTGCTACATTGCTTCCTGGAACGACTTTGTTTTTAGGTGAAAAACACTATGCCCCTGGTAGAAAAATTATTGATGGTGGCTGCGAAGTTGCCTTAGCGACTGATTATAACCCAGGATCATGTACGATACAATCAATTCCACTAATTATGTCATTAGCTGTACTATATTGTGGTCTAACAATTGAAGAAGCCTTCAAAGGAGTGACTTGGAATGCATCAAAAGCTATAGCCAAAGATAATAAGCTTGGTCTGATAAAAGAAGGTTATCAAGCAGATTTATTGTTCTGGAATATAAAAAATATTAATGAAATTCCATATTGGATGAATTCAGATAGAATTGTCCGAATTATTAAATCTGGAGAAGTATTATAATAAAATAAGATTAATTAAAATTACAACATCTAGAACATTTACAACAGCATCTTCATTTAAATCTCCACAAAAGCACGCATTATCTGAGTTTATAATACATATATTAACTAAGTAAACTACGTCTAAAATATTTGATATTCCATCAGAATTGCAGTCACCTAATATATTAGTATCTTCACTAAACCATAAAGCTCCAATATCAATCACAGTCCCATCTGGATCAAAAAGATTAGGATTCCCTGAATTAATACATGGTGAGTTGCTTTGGTAGTTAAAATTATTATTTTGTGAATCAATAAAAAGAGGATTATTATGAATAATACCTAAAGCATTTAAGGGCTCCCACGGAGTCCAAATATTTCCTCATCCAGGGCAATTTTCCATCCAATCAGCTTCACCATTATTCCAACTATTTGTATAATTTATAATACAAGTTGGTGTCGTGCTATAAATAGCAACACCATATATTTCATTATCTATAATATTTGTGTTTTCTATATTTACATATGAATTGTCAAATAACTTTATTCCATAAGCGTTTCTTATCAAATTACAATTAGATATTAATCCTGTTGATGTTCCGCCATAACTTAATGCATAATATTCTCCATTAATAATATTGCAGTATTGTATATCTAAGCTAGCTGGAGTTTGATTATCTGCATACACCCAAATACCTGATTGGTTGTTTAAATCTATTATTGCACCATTACAATCGATCAAGACATCTCCTTCAAAGATACCAATTCCACCAGTGTACAAAATATTTGGATCTAAAATTAGGTGGTTATCATAACCATTACTAGGTTCTGAGCTATCGTAAACAGACTGAAGTGATTCTGGAAAAATAAGTGCATTTAAAATAGACAAAAGCAATAATATTTTTTTTATTTTATTCATATATAGTAACTTAGTATAAAATATTTTAATTTTCTATATAATATTATTTACAATTTGTAATAATTTTTTAGAGAGGACGTCGATAGTATTCGAAGGGAGTTTTTAAACCATACCAATTAAGAAATACTTTTACTATTTCTGTATTATTACTAAATCGTTTAGCAATACCTTGAGCAACATGTCCAGTAATATATTTATATTTTTGTTTTTTTGCCCAATTTATGTAGATTTTTTTTAGAGTTTTTGCATATCCACCTTTTTTTTGAAACTTTTGGTTCATAACAAATGCATATGTATACAATGTATTTTCTTTGCCAAGATTTATATCAAAATGTGCCCATGAATCTTTCTTGAAATATTCTAAAGGAACTCCAATTATATATCCAATGATTTCACCTTTATATCTAGCTACGAATGGCAAAGTCTTATTATTAAAATATTTTGGTATATTTGATTTGTTTAGTAATGCTTGTTTCCCATAAATGTTTGCCATTCCAGAAGAGACTTCTATAAGATTAGCAATATCATCTTTTCCGACCTTTTTTACTAATTCAATTCTAAAATTATAAGCACTAGATGCAATAACTTGTATATCTGAATTTTGACCAATGTTAAGAAAAAGTTGTTCCATAGTAAGTATATAATTTACTTTTTGTAAAAATCTATACCAAACTGAAAAATATAAATTTTCATCACTTCCAAAAAACTAGTAATTTTACTAAATTTATATTAATGAAATTGCCTTTTAATAAACGATTAGAACAAATTTGCTCTAAGAAAAGTAATTTGCTTTGCATAGGATTAGATCCTGATCCTGAAAAAATGCCTCATAGACAAGATAAATCTATTTTAGGAATAGAATGTTTCATAAAAGATGTAATAGCGTCAACTATAGATTTTTGTCCTGTATATAAACCTAATTTTGCTTTTTATGAAAGATTTGGTTCCAAGGGTTATATAATGCTTGAAAAAATTGTAGATTTTATTAATGGTAGAGCTTTGGTCATCGCTGATGCAAAGAGGGGTGATATTGGAAATTCATCTAAACAATATGCAATTGCAATTCTAGATAAAATGGGATGTGATGCAATTACTGTTTCTCCTTATATGGGACGAGATACAATTTTGCCTTTTACCAATGATAGTTCAAAAGGAGTTTTTATTTTAGGCCTTACATCTAATGCAAGTGCATTAGAGTTTCAAGGTGTATCTTCAAATGGAGTGCCTATTTATGAAAAAGTTTGTGATTTAGCCGTAGAAATTAATAAAAACAATAATATTGGAGTAGTTATTGGAGCAACACATAATAATGAAGTAAAAAAATTAAGAACTAAAACACAAGGTTTATCTTGGCTTATTCCAGGTATAGGTAATCAAGGAGGTGATCTAGAGCATGCAGTAAAATTAGGTAATCAGAATGGTATTGGAATCATTAATGTATCAAGAGATATTCTCTATGCGGGTAGCGGTAGTTTAAATGATGTAATAAACTCTGCTCATAAATATACTAAAAAAATTAGGGATTTAATGTGAATTTGAATAAAATTTATGATTTATTAGTACAAACAGGTGCAATAATGGATGGACACTTTTTACTTACTTCAGGTAAACATAGTAACCGATACATTGAAAAATTTAGAATTTTAGAAAATCCGACTGCATTAGATAAAGTATGTTTAGCAATTTCACAGAAAATTAGTTTCAAAAATATAGATATTGTAGTAGGCGCAGCTATTGGTGGTATTTTAATTGCTGGTGGTGTTGGTCGTCATTTAAATACAAAATATATTTTTAGTGAAAGAATTGATGGGAAAATGGAGTTTAGGAGGGGCTTTAGTATTAAAAAGGGTATGAATATTGTAATTGTTGAAGATATTATAACAACTGGCGGCTCTGTTTTTGAATTGTTAGATTTGATAAAATCACATCAAGGTAGAGTAAAACAAATCATTAATATAGTTGATCGTAGTCCCGATGGAATAGATTTTGGAGTATCATCATCTTCATTACTTAAAATTCCTAGTGAAATTTGGGAACCAAATCAGTGCCCGCAATGTAAAAACAATGTACCAATTACAAAAAGAGGATCAACTGGAAAATAAGGAATCTTATGATTAAATATTTACTATTAGTATATGTAACAAATATAATTTATACTCAATCGGATACAATAGTTCAAATACCAATATTAGATTTAAAAAAAGGATTTAATATACCTGGTCTAATTCCTCAAACTAAAATTAATAAAACTGAGGGTTTGTTAAGTTCTCAAATAGAAGATATTAAAAATACAGCTAAAAAATACATTCCTAGTCCAATTTCAGAAACTGATACCATAGTCATTATAACAAATAGAGGTAAAATTAAGTTGCGTTATTATCCTGAAATAGCACCTAAGCATTGCATGAATTTTAAAAAATTAGCGAATAGTAGTTTTTATGATAATACTTTATTTCATCGTAGTATACCTAACTTTATGATTCAAGGAGGAGATATTTTATCAAGAGATATAGATCCTGAAAATGATGGATTAGGAAATCCTGGTTGGTCAATTGATGCAGAATTTAATGAAATTTCACATAAACGAGGTGTTTTATCAATGGCTAGAGGGCCAGATCCAAATTCTGCTGGAAGCCAGTTTTTTATTTGTGTATCTGATGCATTTCATCTAGATAACAAATATACTGCCTTTGGTGAGGTCATTGAAGGAATGGATGTTATTGATAAAATTGTAAAATCACAAACTAATTATAGATTAGCAAAAAATATGTGCAAAAAAATAATTCCAGATGGTGAAAATCTAGATGATTGGATAACTTTAAGAGATCCAAAAGGTGGCATGCTTTATACAAAATTACCTAAATATGCTAACAGAGATGAATATGTTAGAGATATGAAAAAAAAATTAAGGAGTGATGCTCCGATTTCACCCCAAATTATGAAAACAGTAAGAGTGATTAGTGCAACGGACTAAATATAACAGAGGAATTATGAAAAAAATCAATATAATAATATTTTTAGCAAGCTTTATATTTTCATCCCAAAATGAATTTGTTAATCCTGTTAATTATAAATTAAGTATAAACAATCAAAATGTAAGAAGTGGTGAAAATTTAACTATTTCTGCAGATATATTAATTGATAAAGGTTATCACATTTATTCTTGTAATCCAGATTTAAATTTAAGCCCTACAATATTTTATTGGGAGGATTCTTCATACTTCTCACAATTTGGTATTATAGAAGAACCAAGACCGCAGATTAAATATGATTCTAATTTAAAACAAGAAGTAGGTTTTCATAAGGGCAATTTAAAACTGAAACAAACATTAAGAATAAGAGATGATTTAGATCCAGGACAATATATAATTAAAGGAGAATTTGCATATCAAGCTTGTGATATAAAAATGTGCATCCCTATGTGGGATGAATTTAGTCTTGATTTTACTGTAGAACCAGGTCCTTCTAGATCACAATTTCAAGAAGCCATCATAACTAATTATGAATCTAAATCTAACACTCCAGATGATCTTAAAGATCAAATTAATCAAGGTATTGTTTCATTTATATTATTTGCAATTAGTATGGGATTTCTTGCTCTATTAACACCATGTGTATTTCCTA
The DNA here is from genome assembly GCA_964342955.1 of uncultured bacterium. Taxonomy (GTDB): domain Bacteria; phylum Fidelibacterota; class Marinisomatia; order SCGC-AAA003-L08; family D37C17; genus CAYFHL01. The sequence continues at coordinate 25,581 of CAYFHL010000001.1, read as the reverse complement.
TGATTCCAATTACGGTTTCTTTTTTCACAAAAGAAGGGGAAAAAAATAATAATTCTCCTATTAAAGCAGCATCAATTTATGCTCTAGGAATAATAGTAATCTTCACTGGATTAGGTCTGATTTTAGCTATTACATTAGGTGCATCTGGAGCAAATCAATTAGCTTCTAATCCCATTGTAAATCTTCTAATAGCATTTTTATTTATATATTTTGCATTTAGTTTATTTGGCCATTATGAAATTGAGATCCCCTCTGTATTAAGGCAATTTAGTTTAAAGCAAGAAGAAAAAGGTGGTTTTATAGGTATAATATTTATGGCACTTACTTTTACTCTTACTTCATTTACATGCACAGTACAATTTGTTGGTCTTTTATTAGTTGCTGCAAGCCAAGGGAGTTATTTTTGGCCAATTATTGGAATGATTTTTTTCTCAGCAGCTTTTGCATCTCCATTTTTTTTCTTGGCACTATTTCCACAGTATTTATCCAAATTACCAAAATCTGGAGGTTGGCTAAATTCAGTAAAAGTAACTATGGGATTTTTAGAATTAGGTGCTGCTATGAAATTTATAAGCAATGCTGATTTAGTTTGGCAATGGCATATTTTTACAAAGCCCGCAGTATTAGCTAGTTGGACAATTATTGCATTTATGATGGGTATATATCTTTTAGGTAAAGTAAAGTTACCTCATGATTCAGATTTAGATTATATAGGAGTTCCTCGATTAGTTTTAAGTATAATATTTTTAACTTTTAGTTTGTATTTAAGTACAGGATTATTTGGAAGGCCTATACATGGATTAATTGATTCTTATCTTCCACCTCCAATCTCAGAGAATGATTTTAGTCTTTCAAGCACAACACATAATGATGAGGAAATAAAATGGCTTGATAACTTAGAACAAGCATTAATTGAATCAAAAAATAGTAATACGCCAATATTTATTGATTTTACAGGGTATACTTGTACAAATTGTCGTTGGATGGAAACTAATATATTTGAGCACTCTACAGTAAAAGATTTGTTTAAGAATTTTATTATGGTTAGACTCTATACTGATGGAGGGGAAAATCATAGACAGAATCAACAAATGGAAATAGATAGGTTTGGAACAGCAGCATTACCATTTTATGTAGTATTAAATAAGTATGATGAGGAGATTGCACGTTTTCCAGGAATGGATACTAATCCGGATAATTTTATAAATTTTTTAAATGATGCTTTAACAAAACATAATTTGAACTGAAAAGAAGATGAATATTTTATACTTTAGAAAAGCTTTAATTGTTGCGTTAGTATTTTTTATCAATATGCTAATTCTGAGTGATGAAAGAGCTTTGGATGAAAATCAACTAGATTTGGTTAAAAAGGCTTTATCTGATTTTAATCGAGCTCCAAACTTTACACTAAATTCAATAGATGATAGTTTACTTACTTTAGATAAAATGAGAGGAAAAGTTGTTTTGTTAAATTTTTGGGCAACTTGGTGTGGGCCTTGCCGAATGGAAATTCCTGATTTTAATGAACTTCATAAGAAGTATAATGAAGAGGGGTTAGAAATTTGGGGAATTAGTGTATCAGATAGTAAAAAACAATTAAAGAATTTTGTTAAATCTTATCAGGTTGATTACACTTTGCTTTGGGGTGATATATCGACAATGAATAAAATTACTCAAAGCTATGGTGGAGTTTATGCGCTTCCTTCTTCATTTTTAATTGGAAAAAAAGGTGATATTCTTTGGTCACATCCGGGTGCTATATTAAAGGATTATGATCCTCAGCTGTTTGCTCAATTTGTCTATAAAATTGATAATGCACTAAAACAGGAAGAGTAAAATTTTATATTTAAAAAAATATTCATTATTATTATTAATTCTATATTCCTGCTCTCACCTTAATTCTAGTCCATCATGGATTAATCAAAGCCCTATAACTCAAGGATATTGGTTTGGTGTTGGTGTTGTTAACAAACCATATGATGGAAATAATATAAGAGAAAAAGCACGTGTTCAGGCAATTAATGAAATAGGCTCTCAAATTTCAATTGATATCAGTTCAAAATTTAAAAATATAAATACTGAATTAAATTATGATATTAACACATTCACTGAATCAATTATTTCCACGCACATAAAAAATAATTTTAGTAATATAGAAATTGTAGATTATTTTGAAAATAAAAATGCTTACTATATTCTTGTTAGGCTATCACAAAGAAAATATTATGAAACACAAAAATTAAAAAGAAAAAATGCCATTGCAACTTCCATAAAACTTTTAGATAAGTCTAAGGAAAAATTTTCTTACGAGAGTTTTATTTTTATAAATGAAGCTGTGTCTGAGATTATGCCATATATGAATATTCCAATTGAGATTATATATCCAGAAGATTCGAATAATAAAATAAATTTATATGAATTGATAAAATCATTAGGTATTGAATCTATAAATAGATTACAGCTTAAACCATCTATGAAAGAAATTGAATTAAAAAGAGGCTTTACAAAAAATAAGAGTATTAAAGTAAAATTAATAGATAAAAAAACAAATGTTCCTTTAGCAAATTTCCCTGTTTTTTGCTATACAAGAAATTTAAATAAAAACAATTTTGTTTTATCTGATTCAATTGGAAATTGTGCTTTCTCTATTCCTCAAGATTTTAATAAGGAATCAATACAATATATAAACTTTCAAATAAATATTGATCATTTTTTCCCCAACAATTTATTTTTAGGTAAAATTCAACCAGTTATTACGCAAACTAGATTGAAAATTTTGGAACCTAAGCTATATGTTAATATTATAGAAAAGAATTTAGATGTAGAATTAAAAAATCCAGTAATTAAACCACTAATATTAGATTATTTATCCAAAAATTATTCATCTAATATGGTTGAAAAAAATAATGCAGAGATTATTATTGAGGGTATTATTCAAACAAGAATTACTTCAGAAAATCCAAATGAATGGGGGATTTATATGACTTATGGTGATGCAACCTTTACCGTAATTAATGGCAAAACAAACAAAGAAATTTCAGCAAAATCATATACAAAAATACAAGGAAGTGATTTTAATTCTAATTATGAATCAGGAATGCAAACATTTAGAAAAATGTCAGAAAAGGTTCAAATTGATTTTTTACCTGAACTTTTTAAATTATTAAATGTATTATAAATATAATGAAAGGAGTAATTATGGATAATAAACATAGTATACTATATCTTATTTTAGTATTAGTCGTCATTAATTGTGGAGCAAAATCTGGACCAAATCTTTCACCTGATGCATCAAAAAAAACGATTATGTCATCACCTGATTGGTTCTTAAATCCTCCATATAAAGAAGGTTTTAAAAGTAATGCTTCATCTGCAACTAGTCAAGATATGCAGTTAGCAATTGATAAAGCGCGTACCTCTGCATCTACCACACTTGCCGGAATGATTGAATCTGAATGGAATGCTCTAATTAAAAGATTGCAAGAGGAGACTGGTTTGGAAGAAAATTCTAAATTAATTGATCAATTTTCTAGTACTCAAGAACAAGTTATTTCAAAACGTTTAAATGATATTAATGTTTCGAAACGTGAAGTTATGGAAGAAAAAACAGATGATGGAAAAAAGATTTATAGAGCATATGTATTAGTTGAATATGATGAAGGTGCTGCCCAAAAAAGAATGCTAGAGCAAATAAAAGCTGATGAGCAACTTTATAATGCTATGCGTGCTACAGAATTATATGAAGAAATGAATAAAAAAGTAGAGGAATATAGGAAACGATATTCGAATGAATAGCATTAATTTATAATGAGATTACTTCAGTTAGTAATTTTTCTAAATATTCTTTATTCTGTTAGTAATACAAATATAATTACTTCGGAAAAGAAAAAATTAATAATATTATCGTCAAAAGATCATGGTGATATAAGTTTAAAAATCAACAAAATTGTATCTTCATCAGCAAGTCAATTAAAGAGATATTACGTTATTGATCGTAGTCAAACGGAAATAATTTTAAATGAACAAAGATTCCAACATTCTGGAGCTGTAGATCAAAATCAAGCAATTGAATTAGGTAAGATATCTGGAGCGGATGAAGCAATTTTAGTAAATATAATAAATTTTGGCCAACAAGGGATCCCAACACAAGAAGATAAAAAACAAGAAGATAAAAATGAGCCTGAAACTGGTTTAGTCGGATGGGTTATAAAAGAGGCAGTTAAAGCTAAAATAGATAAAGACCTGCAAAATATTGAACGTTATCCTAATAATATAAAATCTATCATTAATGGAGAAGTTCATCTTATTAATGTAGAAACATCACAATTAATCACGTCATTTACTTTTAGTGCAGAGCATACGGGCGGCATAAAAACTGAATCTTTAAGTAAAGCTCTTGATCAAATTCGTTATCAAATTAATAATAAGCTAAGATCATTTTATGTATTAAAAAGTGAAGTAATAGATATTAACAGAAGATACTTAACATTGTTACTTGGTTCTGATATTGGTGTAGAAGAAGGTGCCTTGTTTGAAATATATTCACCGAATATAAATAGAAAAATAAATAATAGAGATATTGTGATCCCAGGTAAATCAGTAGGTATAGTACAAGTAATATCATCTAGTATAAATGCGAACCAAAGTATTATTTTGAGAAAATGGGATAAAATAGAATTAGGATATCAAGCTCAAGAATTAGTAAACCAATTATTGGTTGGAGGGATTGATATTAAATATGGTATAAATCCTTTCAATATAAGATTTAGAGCATTTGGTGAAATAGATGCTTTTAATAAATTTAGCACTACCTTGTTTAGTGGATTTGGGATTGTTGAAGATAGTCACCAAATCAATAACTCTCAAATTAGCTTTGGAGGTACTTTAAATAATAATTTCATTAGAAACTCCATATTTAATTTTGGCAGTTACTTAACTATTCCAGTAGATTTGAATTTTAGATCTGATCATGAGCAGGAAAACGATGAATCCAATATAGTATTTTTACCAATCATTAGTCCACGCATAGGGTTAAGATCTTCTATAATGATTACACCAGAAATTGATATGCTTGTAAAAGGCGAGTATGTATTAGCTAGTATAACAATTGGAGATTGGAGATATAATCTTGAAAATGAAGAACAAGATATAGATACTTATACAGCCTATTGGGTGGGAAAAGCACCAGAAATCAATTATAATGGATGGATGCTATCATTAGGTTTTCGATCAATATTTTTCTAGAAAATTAGTGCAAAACAAGTTTATTTTGTTTTTCTATACCAGTTTGGTTTCATTGAAATTTTTTTATTAATTCGGTCTCTTACAATTTTATAATCCTCTAGATTTGGGTTCCAATCATTATATAAATCATTATCAATAAATATTTTTTTTGGGAAATTTCTGTTTTTATTTGGCTTAAATCCCCTTACTTTCATTTCAGAAATTAATTTGTTATATCTTTTATCTAAGTACTTCCCTTTATTATAGAAAAAATAAACATGTCCTTTATTAAGCGTATAATTTTGTGGAACCTTATATTTTTGATAACCTCTTTTACTTAGAAGAGTTCTTTTTAAAGATCCTGCCACCATAAATATTTCTCTATATTCTGCAATTAAGTGTTGATCTGTAAGCTCTGATGGATCTACTAAATTAATTCTAGTCATTCAAATAATATAGTTTTCTATATTGAAGTTTTTAGGTTGCATTAAAATTATTTATTATAAAATTTATTTATTTTTTCCATTGAACGGCGCTCTTTTTTTGTAGGTCTTCCCATGCCCTTTTTTCTATGATTTATTTTGATCATGGAAAATGATTTCTTTTTTAAAATTTCACTTTCTAATGTAAGATCATCAATATAATCATTAATATTTTTTGCTGAGATTCTTTTTTCTGTTAACTGAAGAACTTTGTAGATATATTTTATAGTTTTTTTCTGTACTTCAATTATGTCATCTATTTTTACTATATATGATGGTTTTAAACTTTTTCCATTAATTTTTACTTTGCCACCATTACATTTATCTTTTGAAATAGATCTAGTTTTAAAAATTCGGACAGCCCAAAGCCACTTATCAATACGTATTTTATCTACATTAGAAATCAAAATCATAATATTTATATAAATTAGATTAAATTATATAACAATATTTAAGAAAATTAATGAATAAAACAAAAAAAATATTACCTAAAAACAATATTTTTTCTATATATGGACTGAATGGAACCAAAAATATATTAAATCAAAAAAAAATTAAAATAATATTTGTTGATTTAATGATAGGTGGAAAAGCGGAAAAGTCTAATAAAATAATTAATAAAATACAAAAAATAAAATCAAAAATCAGAAGACTCCCAAAACAACAATTTTTAAAAAAGTATAAATCCAAAAGAACTCAAGGAATTGTTATTCATTTCAAGGGGAATTTTGTTACTAGTTTACCTAATTTTTCTAAATTTAGTAATAAATTTTGTTTATTAACATTAGATAATTTAGAGGATCCACAAAATTTAGGTCAAATAATTCGTACTTCTGAATGTGCTGGGATTGATGGTATAATCATTCCTTCTAATAAATCAGTGCAATTGACTGAATCAGTATTTCAAGTTAGTCAAGGTGCATTTCTAAACATACCAATTTTTATATGTAAAAATTTAAAGAATGAAATAATAAAGCTTAAGCAAAAAGGATTATTTATTGTAGGGCTTGAAAATAGTATAAAAGCTCTGCCTTGGTATGAAATTAATTTTTTAAAACCAACACTAATTGTTATTGGCAGCGAAGGCTCTGGAATTAGAAAAGAAATTTTAAATATATGTAATATAAAAGCAACTATACCAATGTCTGGAAAAATTAATTCATTAAATGTAGGCTCAGCTGCAAGCGCTATTTTGTTTGAAAGACAACGTCAATTATTAAAAATTAATTAATAAGGTAAATTATAATAGCTGAAATTGATAAAAATGGAGCAAAGGGTATGGGCTTATTAATATAGATTCCTTTTTTGTAACTAGTTATGCCTATAGATATTAGAGCTATAATTGATGATAAAATTATAACCCATATAATTTGAAAGGGCCCTACCCAAGCACCCAAAACAGCAATTAGCTGTAAATCTCCAAATCCTAGAGTTTGTTTTTTATATATTATCCAAGTAATAATTAGTGAGAATGATAAATATCCAGTTCCAATTAGTGCCCCAGATAAGGTAAAAAAAAGATTATCAAGGTAAATGACATGATAGATTATGATACTAATAATCATCAGAAAGATTGGTGTGATTGGAATGATCATTTGCCTTTGATCTATAATAATTATAATCATTAAGTTAGAAAACATCCATATAAAAAAAACATGTTCTATTGTATCTAAAAATAAAGCACTTATTAAAAATACTAAACCAACACAAAATTCAATTATAGGGTATATATAAGGAATTTTTTTAGAACAATTATTACATTTTCCTTTTTGTAAAAAAAAACTAACTAATGGAATGTTCCTATAAAAGGGTATAGAATATTTACATTTTGGGCAAAAGGATCTAGGTGTAATAATGGATATTTTTTTTTTACTTCTATATAATACAACGTTTAAAAAACTACCAACTGCCAAACCAATTATGGACGACAATAGGTGTAGCAAATACATTAATTTCCTAGTGCCTCACCAAATTGGAAAATAGGTAAATATGTAATGATGATTATAATTCCAATAACTGCTCCTACCATAATAATAAGAGCGGGTTCAATAATAGATGTAAGTCTATCTACGATTCCATTAACTTGTTTTGTATAAAATTCAGATGCTTTTAAACTTAGTGTATCTATTTCACCCGTTTCCTCTCCTGTAGCTAACAATTGTATCATAATAGGAGGAAAAATATTTGTTGCCTTTAGAGCTTGGGAGATATTGACACCATTTTCAATTTCTTTACATGCATTTTCGATTTCAATTTCATATACTCTATTTTCAACAACTTTTTTTACAAGATTCATTGCTTCAAGAACTGAGACACCAGCACTAATTAATATACCAAATGTTTTGGAAAATTTACTTATGATGTTTTGTTCTATAAGACTACCAAAAACAGGTATATTTAATAATAATCTATCCCATAATAAGCGGCCTTGATTAGTTAAAGAAAATAACCAAAAAGACATTAAGGTTATAAATGAAATACTTAATACAAATCCAATATTATTTTGTGTCCATTGACCTATTTGTACAAGCAAAACTGTATAATAAGGTAAGTCAGCACCTAATGTATCATATACATCTGAAAATTTCGGTATAATAAATGTAAACATAACAAATAACATAATTATAAGAAAACCAATAATAAATACAGGGTAATACATCGCAGATTTAACTTTACGTTGCGTATCTTCAACAGCCTCAAGATATATAGCTAACTCTTCTAAAGTAGTTGCTAGTTTTCCACTAACTTCACCTGCTCTCACAAGCGAAATAAATAGATTAGAAAACACACTAGGGTGACGTTCTAGAGCTTCAGATAATAATAATCCTTTTTTTATATTATCTTCAATTTTATTTAATATTTTTTTAAAGCGAGGGTTTTTTTCTTCACTTGATAAAAAATACATAGATCTTTCAATTGTTAAACCAGCAGCAAACATTGTTGCTAACTGACGTGTAAAGAAAACTAATGTATTTAGTGAAATACGTGTTTTAAATTTTTCAATTTGAAGATAAAGACGTTCAATGAAAGGTCCCATAAAATCAAAGGACGTGTCTCTTTCAGTAAGTTTAATAATTACTGATTCATCTTGGCGTAGTATTTCTGATGCAGCATTTATATTTTCAGAATCTAGAGTTCCTTCTTTTCGTATTCCATCAGATGTCCTAATAATATAGCTAAACTCAGCCATTAATAATCTTCAACAGTAGATCTTAAGACTTCTTTGATAGTTGTAAATCCACCTAGAATTTTTTCTATCCCTGCATCCCTTAGTGGTGTCATTCCATCGGTAATTGCTCTTTCTTTAATTTGTTCTTCGTTTGCTCCATCAAAGATTAAGCTTCTAACATTATTTGTTAATTCTAGAATTTCATGTATAGCAGTTCTACCTTTATATCCAGTATATCGACATTGGCTACATCCCTTACCATGATAAAATGTTGATTTATCTAAGATTTCTTTTGAAATTTTAATTTTATCCAATTCATCATTAGTTGGCTGATAGACTTCTTGACAGTTTTTACAAATAGTTCGAACTAATCTTTGAGCCATAACAAGGTTCAAACTAGATCCTAATAAAAAAGGAGGTATACCTATATCTAATAAACGAGTAATAGTTGAAGGTGCATCATTAGCATGAACAGTACTGAATACCAAATGTCCCGTAAGTGAAAATTTTACAGCAATATCTGCAGTTTCATTATCTCTAATTTCACCAATAAGTAATATATCAGGGTCTTGCCTTAATATAGAACGTAAAGAGCTTGAAAAGTTTAAACCAATTTTGTCATGAATTTGTACTTGATTAATCCCAGGTACTTGATATTCAACTGGATCTTCAACAGTGGTAATGTTTACACCTTCAGATTGAATTTCTTGTAAGGATGCATAAAGAGTTGTTGATTTTCCACTACCTGTTGGTCCTGAAATAAGTACCATTCCATATGGTTGGTTTATCCATTTTTTAAAAATATTTAATTTGTTTTCTGGGAATCCTAGATTATTAAGAGTAAGATTTTTTTCCCCACTTCCAAGCAATCTTAATACAACTTTTTCACCATGAACTGTTGGTAAAATAGATACACGAACATCGATTTCTCTTTCAGCAGCTTTAATTTTCATTCTACCATCTTGAGGTAATCGATGTTCAGCAATATTTAATTTAGATAAAATTTTTGTTCTAGTTACAATTCCTTTTAATGAAGTTATAGGCGGAGACATGATTTTTGATAGAACACCATCAATCCTTATACGGACAAGAACCTCTTCTTTCCCAGGTTCAATATGAATATCAGTTGAATTTTCTTTTATAGCTTCCATAAGAATTAGATTAACAAGCTTTACAAAAGGTGCATCTTCTGCCGATACTTGTTCAGTAGCTAAATCTAATTCATCCTTTCCTTCTTCATCTTCTCGAACGATACTTATATTTGAAATTGCAGTTTCGACTTCACCCGTTTGTTTTATTTTACTATATAACTCATCTATAACATGTTTTATTGATGATTGACCAGCAACAACAACTTCTGGTGACAATTGAGTTATTTTTTTAATTGCATCTAATACACCTAAATCTTCGGGGTCTTCCATGGCAACTAAAATCGTTGAATCTGTTTTATTGAGGGCAAGAACATTATTTTCTCTAGAAAAATCTTCTGAAATCAAACTAACAACTTCACTTGGTGCCTTCATCATATCTTCCTCAAAAATATGTTTATATCCTAACTGAAGAGAATAGACTTTTACAAGATTATCTTCTGTAATCAAGCTATTTTTTAACAGTATATGTCCCAATTTTTCATTAGTTGTTTTCTGCTCAGTTAAAGCATCATTTAATTGCTGCTCTGAAATAAGATTTTCATGGACGAGAATATCACCTATTTTTTCAAATTGTGGATTAAAATTTTTCAAAAGAATATTCCTTTATTTAATCTATTTGAGTTTTTTTCAATAATATATCAATTACCTCACTAGATGTCATTTGTGGATCTAATAGTGTTATAGATACATTTGATGTAAAATCACTATATGTTATTGGAGATTCATTTCCATTAGGAGGACATAAATTTTCATTATATTGAACTAACCAACTTACTGTACCGGTATTATCTGTTAATTTTGGATTAATAAATGACCATGTTCCACCTATAGCAACACAATCATCTTCAGTTTCAATTTCTTCAATAATTTCGCCATTTTCGTCAAGACATGTATCAGGTATGCCTTGTGCTCCAAGCGCTGAAATTTGTAAACGACCACCTTCAATAGGATATTCATAATAATCAATTAGAGTTCCTGTAATAGTAATTGGATCAGAGTCAGGTCCTCCCATTATTGAAAAATCCCAATACATTGTACTTGCTGAAACAGTAACTATACCTGGTCTAAATGGAATAATTAGTGGAGCACCTTCATGGCTATCTCTACTGTCAACAATAAAATTGTTACCTAAGCCATCATATGTTTGTCCAAAAATAACAACATTATCAAAAACATTTGATGAACCATAATAAAGATATGTCCATGCTAATCCGGGGTATGAGTTACCATTCATTCCGGTCATCCCTGTCCATCCAGAACCTATAATTTCTGCAGGATGAGGATATATTTCCCAAATGGATTCATCGGATGGGTTTGATCCACTAGGGCAAAGATCAAAACATTCACCTAAGATCCACGAGTAAGTTGGTAACCAGGTTGCCCCAGCATCTATACAAGCAGTAAAGTTATCATTGTTGATACCATCAGAACAGATTCCTGCTGCTTGTTCACATTCATCCACTGTTAAATATTGTGATAATCTATTGGCACATTGATATGTTAAACTATCAATAGAATTAGGATTTGTAATAGTATCGGGAGCCCACCATACTCGGTCTGCTGGATCATATTCAATATTTTGATTCCAAGGAGAAGCAAGTTCTCTAATTGTATAATAAATATTAGTAGAGTCTGCAACGGGATTACCGTGTATATCATATAATAAAGTACCAATAGGAATTTCATATATACCACCTCCTACAGGAGTAATATCAACATAGCTAAAATTAATTTCACCCATTGCTGGGGGGCCAGTAACAATTGTTACTGGAATCTCTTCAGCACTTGCGATTGGTTCTGTAGTATTGATATCATCATCTAAATTATATAACTCAGCTATGATCTTAACAGATCCTGGCTCTGATCCCGAATGAATTGTTGCAGTTGCCTCACCATTAACAGAAACAACTGAAACCATTGTACCTACATTAAGTGTATCATCTTGTGTATATAAAAATACACCTTGGGGTGATGGCTGAGCTACCTGTAGTGCAACAACATAGGCTGAAGTAACTAAATTACCATTTCCATCTTTTATTTGAACAGTAATATCCGTTTCTTCATCTTCACCTCCACCTTGAATCATAATAACATTTGGCATTGGCGGGATAATTTCTAAACTAACAGCATCACTTGAAGTAATCACAACGATTGTTGTATCAGAATACTGATTCCATGATGCAAAAACTTTTCCATAACCAGTTTTAGTAGTCATTTGAAAAGTAGAAGTTGCAATTCCATTAGAATCAGTTTGAGCAAAAGGAGGATCAATTTGGCCAAAGTTTACATTAACACCTGAAGAATCAATAAAATTGTTAAAGCTAACCCATTCATTAATTTCACCTGTACCTAATGAATCAGTGATTTGTGCGTAAATTATTGAATAATCTTGATTGTTTTGAGGCAAACTATCAGGTACAACTAAAATTGTTAATCCAGCTTCACAATCATTACAATCAGGGACATTATCTGTAAATGTTAAAGAAATGGTATCAGAAATTTCTGGTTTATTTTTTAGGTATCCACGTATTTCACAGGAATTAGAAAAATTAAAGTTTGGATCAGCAGGAACAACATGATAAACTGTAGTAGCTTGTGAAGTATCTGAAGTTTCAGCATTACCAGATGATAAGTAACCGGGCCCACTCAATTTTTCAAAGTTAATTTCAATGTCACCAATAGCAATACCATTTTCATCTATTGCACTGGCGTGGACATCTGCAGTATAATTAGTCAATAGATTTTGTACGTTTATTTCAGAAACACTGGATGTTAGTATTAATGAATTGATTAAAGTGTAGTTGTCTCCATCATCAGTTGTGGTTGGCTGTCGTGTATCGCAAGTTAATGAAATAAGGGATAAAATAAATATAAGAAGTATATGATAAATTAGATTATTCATTTTCATTATTAGTTTCCTTTATTGTATCTGTTGTATCAGTAGGATTAGTTCCAAATGCTTCTATCTCTGTCATTTTCTGCAACAAACTTTTTTCAATTCCAGTATAATTATCTTTAACAATGTGTGGAGTGATTTGAATAATTAGATCAGTTTTATTTTCCTGTTCAACTGTATGAGTAAAAAATCGTTCACCAATATATGGAATTCGCCAAAACAGAGGAAATCTCTGTTTTACAAATTTTTTATCCATTCCTAGCAATCCAGCAATAATAATTGACTCACCATCTTTTACTCGAATCGTGGTATTTGAAATACGTTTTTTTACCCAAGGGATATTCCTATCGGGTCCAATAAAATCAAATATTGAACTTACTTCCGGAGTAATTGAAGTCGTAATGAATCCATCGGTATTAATTGTAGGTAAAATATTTAATTTAATTCCAACTTCTTCTCTTTGAACTTGAACTTGGCCCCCTACTCCGCCAGTAGACAATATATATGGGACAATATCAACCATTGATATACTCGCTTCATGGCCATTCAAAGTAACTACTTTAGAATTAGCTAAAACTTCTGCCTTATTATCTTTTAAGAGCAAATCTAAAGTTATATCAAAAGCACTCATTTGACGGCTAAAACCAATTCTATTACTAGGATCTATTCTCTGAAAATATTTATTTTCAGGTAAAATATTAGCATCTTCAGGTTCTACTGATGGAACTATTTCGCCATTTTCATTAAAACCATAGCTTGAACCAGGATATAGAGATCCTGTATTTATTCCTCCTGGTAAATCTAAAGGAGCAGCATTTTCTACAACAATAGTTGTTATTTGGGCTAACCTAGCCCAATCAATACCAAGTTTTTGTTCTTCAGAAATTGCTACTTCTATTAATCGTGCTTCTAACATAATTTGCAAAGCAGGGATATCAACTTTATTTACAATATCTTTAATTTCAGATATTTTTTTAGGATTAGTATTTATTAAGAGCTTATTGCCAGATTTATCAACCCTTATATTTTCAGTAACATTTTCTAATAACTTCATCACTTCATCGGCGGTAGCATATTGCAATTCAATTACATGTGGGCTAATGCCAATTTCTTCTGCTAGTTTTTCTTTTTGTGCTACTAAAATTGAATTGCCAACAATTTCATAACTTAAACCAGAGGCACGTACAACTAGATTTATTGCTTGTTCAACGGGTGTTTTATCAATATGTATAGTAAGTCGATCTTCTTGGTTAACCATAGGACCTGTCACAATGTTATAACCACTCTCTTGAGCAAGTATTGCAAGAATAGTAGATAAATTTGCATCTTCCGCGTGAACAGTAATTAGCTTTTGATTTTCAGATTCAGAAAAACAAAATGTTGCTAGGGTAAGTAATAATAAAATGTTTTTTATATTCATAATCACAGTCATTTTTTTAATTAATATTTTTTTTATTTAGATTTGGTACAGGGAGCTCTTTCTCTTCATCATTTTTTAAAAAGATTACTTTTGTGGGGGTAATTTTTTTGATAATACCACCTGCTATAGAATCATTCACCTGTACAGTGTAATTTTTATTTTTATAGTTAATAACTATTTTGGGGTCAGATGCACTTGTATATGTTGTTACTCTCATGCCTCTAGATCCTATGCCATATTTAAAATCATCCCCTAAAGATAAGACATTAGTTAGATCAGTTGGATTTTCTTTCAATTTGAAAGAAAATAATTTACGTTCTGTAATGTTATTTTCTAGTTTTTTTACCTTAGATTGAAGTTTTTCATCTGTTCCGATCTCTTCATTTGTAAAATTATTCCAAACTTCTTTTTTATATGTCCTAATATCTAAAAGGCTCCAAACAACAAAGATTCCATTTATAAAAAATAAAAATATTAATACATTCCAGAAGAATTTTTGACGAAGATTCAAGCCTATCCCCTACTTTTATTTAGTGTAATGGTAGAAATTAACATTTCGATGTTTTGGTTTGATAATTCATCAGGGGTAGAAGAACTTGATATACGTTCTAGCCCATTATTCAACTTGAATTCATCTATTATAATTAAACGATCATTCTTTTCTAGTTCATTAATTAGCTTACCAAATGTTTCATAGTTACATTTTATTTCAATTTCGTACGGTATTATAGTATAAATACCATCTTTTTCAATTGGTTTAGGTTTTAATCCCAAAATTTTTATCTCTAAGTTATTTAGAATATCGGTTAAAGATTTAATGAATGGTAATGATGCTGATTCGTTACGTTCATCACTTATTTCAATAGCCAAATTTTCTTCAAAGAGTTTATAAACCATATCAAGGCTTTGAGATAAAATTTGAGCTGTAATATATTTTTCATTTACGATGTTTTGTTCATTTTCTAAATTTAAAATAATATCAGGTTTAGAATTAAAATAAAAAGATTTTATAAACCAAAATCCTAGATTAAACACAATCAACACGGTTAATAGAATAATATTACGTTGCATTTAGGTTGCTCTTCTTTTTTTTCTTTTTTTCTTTTTCATAAATTTTGCTTCTATCTGAAAAGATAAAATTTCTTGGTTTTTTGTAACATCTCTTTCAGAATTTAGAAATTTGATTGATGTAAAATCTTTAGAAAATTCATGTTCATTTTCAAGCAAATTTATAAATTTATCAATAACTTTAAATTCCTTTTCGTTTGGAAGCAAGGGAGAAATTGCTGAAATTACAAACCTATTATTTATAAATGAAAGCTCAGTGATTGCCATATCTTCTGGGGTGATTTGGGATAAAGTTTGAATTTTTTTAGTCCAAAAGATCCGATTGCTTTCAAATTTATATAAAGATTCGATGTCTTTTTTAGATAAATCAATTCCTTCAGCCTTTAAAGCTTGAGTTTTAGAACGGATATCTTCAATTCTATTATTGCGAGCATCAATTAAATTGCCAAGACTATAATTCATATATATTTGCCAAGTCAAAAATCCAAATAAGAAAAAACACATAGATCCAAAGAGAGCCCATCGGATAGTTTCATTTCTTCGTTCTATTAAAACTTGTTTTCCAACAGTTTGATTAAGATTGATTAAGAGTAGCTTTTTCATTTGGAACTTTCAAATCCTCTGATAGCTAAACCTATAGCTGTAGTAAACTGTGAGGCATTATTAATTTTTGTATTGTTATTTATCTTTTCTAAAGGGTTGAGTATTTGTAACTCTATTTTAAGTTGATTGTTTATAAAATCAATTAATCCCGGTAAATTAGTTGAACCACCAGTTATGAAAAAATTATTAAAGAATGATTGAGAATTTGATTTCATATAGTATCGCAGTGTTTTTCGAAGTTCATCTATTAAAGACATATAAATAGTTTGTTCTTCCATTTTAATTTCTGAACTAATATTTTCTGGTGAGGCCTCAGAATTTGATTGGGATGATTCAATGCCAATGCTAAACTTAAGCTCTTCCGCATCTTGATAATTTATTTTTCTTAATTTAACTACTGATTGAGTAAAATGATGTCCTGCAATTGAAAGTTCTCTTGTAAAATATTTTGAGTTTTCACCCCAAATTATAAGAGTGGTGTTTGCTGTTCCAATATTAATAATGACATCTGCACCATCTTTAGGCAAAGTTTTTTGATTTAAATAGCAATTAGTTAATGCAATTGGATCTGTGTCAAAGATGGTTGGCTTATATCCTGAATCTCTAATTATTTTATCATGTTGATTGACAAGTTTTTTTGTTAATGCAACCAAGAGAACGTTTGTTTTATCTAATTCATTGGGATCGCTTCCAAGTAGATGATAATCAAGCACAGCTTCAGTACCATCTAAAGCGATATGTTTCTTTGCTTCAAATTCTAATGATGCTGTAAGTTCATCTCCAGACATTTCTAAAGTAGAAATTTGTTTAATGCTAACATTTTTACCAGATATGGATGACACAACAGTTTTAATTTTTTTAGGATTAATATTTAATTCTTTGCTTAAATCTTGAATAGTTGCTACCAAATTTGAACTAGCAATTTTTTCTGGATCATATGTTTGAATATTTTCAAAAATAGGTTTGCAACCGGATTTTTGAATAGTATATCCATTATCATCTTTTATCATACCAATGATTTTTACTGAATATGTTCCTATATCGATTCCAATCACCATTTAATTATCACTTGACCTTCCATAGTCAACAATTTTAACATCAATTTCATCATATTCATTATTAAATTCAATAGCAGGATAGAAAGGTGGTGGCCAGCAACCTAGATTTGCATCATAATTATAGTCTTTATCCATACCAATATCTCCAGTCATGTAAGGTCCGGGTTGATTACGTTTTAAATAACCCCTGTACTTTTGAACGATGCCACCCCATAAAGTTACTATACCCCTAGCATCTTGATTACCAGAACCTCCGCCAAATCGACTAATTCCCCTTCCATCTGCATAGGGTGGATTACTGTATGCGATAGTGGCTCCTGAAACTGTATTTTGCCAATAATGCATAACAAAAGATTCATTTAATGCAATAATGCCGGCATTAATTAAAATGTCATTATACCAAGCACTATTTCGTGCTCCATTTTTTTGTGTATTAGCAATAATGACATTTGCTCCTGAAACTAACCCCATTATATTGTTTGTTCTCATAAATGAGCAGTCTGTTGATGGTTGAAATTCTTCTAGACTTCCATTATCATCAGCATCAGCGTTAACTAAGTCATCTATTATCCATATATTATTCCATAGCGTATCAATCACAGGATTCATAAAGGAAGTAGAAACGTGTCTCCTGTATGTAGTATATTCATCAGTTACAATAGTATATCGTCCTTTATATTTTCCTAATACTTGTACTGGACCGCCTTTAATATAGATCACACTGGGGCTCGTATATGATCTTGTTTCATTTAGAATTAGGTTTTCAGAATCTATATTGCCATCATTATCTATTGGTTCAAAATCAAAATGGTGGAAGCCATGAGTTCCATTAATAGTATTATTTACATAACTTTCTTGTTGAGTTTCAGGGTTATATATTTTTGCATGATAATTAAAAAGTGAATCAATATATGGTGTACAACTTAAAGGATTCATAGGATCATAGCATTGCAAGTCACTATTTATTACACCTTCAATATCTGTGGCAGTAGGAAGGTATACATTGCTAGGATTTGCTTTTAAATGAGGAGGTTTTAAATACCACCACATTTTTACATTAAAACTACCTGTTTCAAAAAATTCTAAACGTGTCATAATTAAAGAATCATTAGGTTGATTAGTATAGATTTTTTCAGTAGCATCATAAATATAGTTAGCATTTTCTTTTAGAGTTTGATAGCCAGTGGGCGGTAGATTAACTGGAGGTTGCGAAGCAGTATCAATATTACTATAACCACCAAATAATTGACTATAGCTATTACAGGAACTTGATAGTTGTACTCCTGTTCCATTAGTAAGATAAATTGAAGCTTTAGAAAAATCAGGACAACCACCATATTGACTTAAAACAATTTGTCCATTAGATTGAACAATTCCATTTAATTGATCTTGTGAACCAAAACTTACTTCTCTCCTAGATCCAGGAGAATCAAAAACAAAAGGTGCTCCTCCAGCTAATTCTGAATCAGTAAGGTACATATAAATTCCCATTGATTGTTCTTGAACTTTCATAAATGTTGAGTCATAGACTTCTACTAGATTACCTTTTGAATCTCTAAAATTAGAAACACCTATAACTTTACCAACTCTAAAGCCTGAATTATCATAAGATACTTGGGGTGGTTGATAGCTTCCCATGTTTTTATCAATTTTTTTACCATTCAATAATGCGCCAGATACAAAATTATTTTTATTTAAATAGGGATAAGCTTCTTCGGCCATTCCAGTCTCAGCATTATAGAAAGCTTTAGTTTTTGCAATTCTGTACCTTAGTTGAGTTTTTTTTGCACCTATCCAATTAAAGTATCCATATACCACACTTAATCCCATAATAGAAACTAATAATGTAACAGGAAGAATGCTCCCTCTACTTTGAATTAAATTTAATAAATTAGTTTTATTCATAATTAAATTCTAGTATAAGGTTTCCTTGCAAAAATTTGTCGTTCAAACTGAAAATAATCATTCCCTTTACCTTTTAATGAAATCATTGAAAATCCAAATGTAAGTGTATATAGAGAGGCTCGCAAATCAGGTAAGCCAATTTCATTGCCACCTCGTTCACAATCAAAGTTTTTGAGTTCTAAAAGATACTTTGGATCACTTGACTTATTCATCCTTAAACCTGGAAAATCTGAACCATTAAATTGAACACCATTTATATTATCAGATGTATAGACATTTGAATAACTATTGAATTGGCATGTCACTCTAATTGATGTTCCAGTAGTTCTCAAAAAAACAGCATTTGCATTAATTAAATCATTATACATTTTATCCATGATAGTATTAGCGTAATGTTGAATATCTTCTCGATGCATTTCTCTATTATAATGATGAACTACTTCAGCAGAGATAGTCATAAGACTTAACATAGTTATTCCTATAATAACTAAAGTAATAATGAGCTCTATCATAGAAAATCCACTTTGAATATTTTTTATATTAGATATTCTCATTTAATATGATTTCCTGAATCTAAATTGAGATGTATTAAACTCTAACAATCTAGTTTTTTCAAAATTATCAATCCATCGTATTTTGGTAATTAATCTAGAACTTTGTGCTCTTCTACCTGATGGTGAAATATTAATAATATCATAAAATAGTTCTCCTTGAATTTTACATTCACCAATTTCATTAAACTCAATACATGTAGAGGACCATTTTGATGAAGATAAAGGATTTCTTCCTGCAGCAATATTCCCTTTCCAATATTCAGTGTGACTTTGAAGTTTATTAAACGCAAGTTCTTCAATTTGAATAGAACGAATGTTGGTTTTAGCTAAGGTTATTCCATGCATAAGCGCACCACCAGCTATAGCTGTAATAACAACTCCTGCTAATAATTCAGCTAATGTGAATCCAAGTTTTATATTTGTACAATTCAATTTAGAAAATACCCTTTTCAAAAATATTAGGATTGTCCGCAATGTTTGATGCATCTTTTTTATTTATTAATCCTTGGCTTACAAGTCTCTGAAGGTCTTGATCTAGACTTTGCATACCCTCCTTGCCACCTGATTGAATAAGTGATGGTATTTGATATATTTTATCTTCACGCACTAAATTTCTTATAGCAGAATTTGCAATCATAATTTCACATGCAGGTATTCTACCAGATCCGGATACTGTTCTAAGAAGTTTTTGTGATACTACAGCAGCTAAACTCTCTGATAACATAGATCGAATTTGAGATTTATTTTCTGATGGGAAAACATCAATAATCCTATCAATTGTTTTGACTGCCCCAGATGTATGCAGGGTAGATAGAACTAAATGTCCTGTTTCTGCCGCAGTTAAGGCTAATTGAATTGTTTCAAGATCTCTCATTTCACCTACTAATATTACATCAGGGTCTTCTCGTAACGCTGATCTAAGTGCGTTTGTAAAAGAATGCGTGCTCTGTCCTAATTCACGTTGATTTATAAGCGAATTCTTGCTTTCATGATAATATTCAACAGGATCTTCAATAGTGATTATATGACATTTTTTATTTTCATTAATATAATCAATCATTGCAGCTAAAGTAGTTGATTTACCACTGCCTGTTGGACCTGTAAGCAGAATTAACCCTTTGTCAAGTAATGATATTTGATTTAGAATAGGTGGTACACCTAATTCCTCAATGTTTTTTATTTCAGATGGAATAGCTCTAAAAACTGCAGATAGACCATTAATTTGATTAAAACAATTAACCCTAAATCTTCCAGATCCATCAAGTTTTGTTGAAAAATCAATTTCAAGCTTATCCTTAAAAAGTTGTTTTTGATTTTCATTAAGAATATCATCGATAATAGACCTCATAGAATCGTTTGTCATGGCATCCATTTGTAATTTTTTCATTTCACCATGAATTCGTACCATTGGTTGGGATCCGACGCTTAAATGCAAGTCTGACGCGTCATTATCAAGAGTATATTTTAGAAAATCATTAATATTATGCATTAGATTTATTTTTGTTTTTGACCATAGCCTCTGAAATCTCCAGTTTCTCTTTGCAGAATTATCACTTCACCTTCTCCTCCAGACATTTCAGCCAAACTTGTTGCTGTAATTTCTGCTTCACTTAGATCAAATTGCCATTTTCTTTTTGTAGACATTTTTAATTCTAAATATCCGAGTTCTTCCATAATTTCTATATCAGCGGGCCATTCACCATTTTCTTGTTCATAGATTTCAGCATTTTCAAGTATATTTTTCATTTGCACTTTTGCATCTGATGCATATCCTCGTTCTACATATCTCATATAAGTGGGAACAGCTATTGTTGCAAGTATCCCAATAATTACAACAACTATGAGAATTTCTACTAAAGTAAAACCAGCCTGGTTTTTGTTTAGGAATAATTTCAATTCATATCTCCTTTCAATTACTTGATAAATGATTTAATTTAAAGCTTGCTAATTTATAACCTTAGTTGGGTAATAATGAATTCATTTTGTAACAGTATGATACAAAGATTTATTAGATTAATTAATAGTGATTAATATACTTTATGGTTAAAGTTTAAATATATATTAAATAAATTAGCGTTTTGAATAATAAAAATATAAAGATATTATCTGTTTATTTTCTTTTAAGTTCATTTTTGTTTTCTATTCAAAAGAATTTTAGCTTGAAAAAAGAATTAAATTCAAATATGATCAATTTTAAAATCGATACTTTAAAAGTGGAAAACTCAGATAAATTTATAAAATTTGAAAGTACAAAAGGGACAACTAGTGATGTTGGTATGCCAGAATTGCCTTTGTTTTCAACTTTATTACAATTGAAAAATAATATTGATTATAAAATTAAGTATACAATAAAGTCTTCATATTATATTGAAGATATTATTGTGTTGCCCTATAAAAATAAATCAGATAAGATGCTTCCCTATAATCAATCGTTCTATCAATCGGACCAAGTATATCCTCAAAAAATTGTATCAATATCTGATCCTAAAGCATTCAGGGGGTTGGAAGTTGCAGAAATCACAGTAATTCCCTTTATTTATTCACCATCTGAAAATAAAATAGAGGTGATCAAAGAAATAGAAATAATTGTTTTAGAAGAAGGTTTTAGAAATTCAATTCAAATTAGTGATGTAAAACCATCTAGAGCATTTGAAAAAATTAAAAAATCATATATCCTTAATTATGAAAGAAATGAAGAGTTTCAAGTTCCAGCAATTCTATATGTGTGTGGTGGAACTGCAATAGATCACCCATATGTTCAGCAATTATTTGATTGGCGACATGAACAGGGATATAAAGTATATTCAGTTAGCACTTCGGAAATTGGTAGTAGTGCATCTGAAGTAAAATCATATATACAGAATGCATATCATAATTGGGATATTCCCCCAGAATTTGTTGGATTAATAGGAGATGTGTCTGGATCATATGGTATAGGTTACTTTACTGAAAATTGGTCGGGATATTATGGTGAAGGGGATCAGCCATATGCATTGCTTGAAGGTGATGATTTATATCCAGAAATATTGATTGGTAGGCTTTCAGTATCTTCATCTACAAATTTATCTACTGTTATCAATAAAACAATTTCTTATGAAAAAGGTGACAATATTAATGAATTTGAACTAGATTGGTATGAAAGTTCTGCTTTGGTAGGAGATCCATCATCATCAGGTCAATCAACAATTATTACGAATGAATATATTGAAAATATGATGCTTGTAAATAATTTTGAAAATATTCAAACAAATTTTGGTCAGGGTAATTATGCTAATTGGATGCAAAATAAACTCAATGATGGAATACTCTATTTTAATTATAGAGGATATATTGGTAATAGTGGATTTTATAATACACATATCAATAATGCAAATAATGGTTATAAAACTCCGTTTGTTACTTTTATAACATGCGGAACAGGAGGATATAGTGGTACATCTATAACAGAAGACTTTATAAGAGCTGGCACAGCACAAAACCCAAAAGGAGCCGTTGCTGCAATTGGTACTGCAACTTCAGGTACTCATACAGCATTTAATAATATTGTTGATATGGGTATATATGAAGGAGTATTTGCTCAATCTATAGAAACGGCTGGAGGAGTACTAGCGCATGGTAAATTATCATTATTAAATACATATCCTAGTAACCCCAATAATAGCGTTAGTATATTTTCACATTGGAATAATCTCATGGGAGATCCAGCCTTGCATTTATTTACGGATACGCCTCAAAATTTAGTAGTTAATCATCCAGAAAACATACAATATGGAACAAATGTAATTAATGTTTTAGTAACAGATAGTCAAAACAATCCCGTTGATAGTGCATGGGTAACGTTATTAAAAGATAACGATGAAATTTTCACTTCTATCTGGACAAATTCTCAAGGATTAGCAACATTTAATATAGATTATACAATATCTGGTGAAATAATTATTACTATAACCAGCCAAAATTTTTTTCCATATCAGAATAATATTGTAATCAATCAATCACCAAATCAGATTATGCTAGATACAGATAATATTGTTATAATTGAAGATGGTGGTTCAAATACTGTTGGAAATGGAAATAATATGATTAATCCTGGTGAAATTGTTCAAATTACATTGCCAATACAAAATACGGGTAGTATTATTAATATGGGTGTTGAAGGTGAGTTATTTTCTACACTGGATAATGTTAATGTTCTACAGAATATTTCTTATTATGCCAATATACTTCCCAATGAGACTTCTGCTGGCAATAATTTTTTAATTTCTATAGATAATAGTGCCGAATATAATATTGAGCCTTTTTTATTTTTAAATTTAACCAATATTTATGATGATGCCTGGGAATTGATAATTCCAATAGAATTGCATGCTGGTAAGATTGATATTTTATCATATAATTTAGATGAAACAATCTTATTAGAACCAGGACAGGAGGGAAATATTTATATTGAAATAGTGAATTCAGGGGATGTAACTGTTGAAAACATTGTAGGTGATATTATAGGATTAAATAATGATATTGAATTGTTTAATAATTCCATAGAGTTTGGAACTCTTGTTCCAGGGGGGACAATAATATCTAATAGTCCTTATAATATATTTGTAAATGAAAATTTTATAAGTGGTTCAGAAACAGATTGGACGATAGATTTTTATAATTATGATGGCTATAATAGTTCAGAAAACATAAATATAATTATTGGAACAATATCAAATAATAATCCAATAGGGCCAACAGACTATGGATATTATATTTATGACTATCAAGATTTTGGTTTTGCGCAATTGCCAATTTATAGTTGGATTGAAATTGATCCTAGCTATGGTGGCTCTGGGATAAATCTCAATTTATCTGATAATGGAAATGGAGTATATAGTAATAGTACGGTAAATGTTGAATTGCCATTTACATTTACTTTTTATGGGATTGATTACAATGAGATTTCTGTTAGTTCAAATGGATGGATCAGTTTTGGTGAAACAAATATGGGATCTTTTAGAAATTATCCTTTACCTGGTCCAGGTGGGCCATCCCCAATGTTAGCAGCATTTTGGGATGATCTAAAAACATCTCAAGGAGGAGTTTTCAAGTATTTAACTGATTCCTATATTATAATTGAATGGTCTAATATGAAAACATACGATCAAAATTCTACTGAAACTTTTCAAGTAATTTTATATAATACTAATAATGATATTGATGATGAAATACTTATCCAATATAAGGAATTTAATAATACATCTATAGGTAATTATAGTGGTTTTACTCCTCAACACGGCGCTTATTGTACTATTGGCATAGAAGATCATTTTGGAAATAGAGGAGTTTCATATACTTTCAACAATGAATACCATGAGGCAGCAAATGAGTTAAGCAATGAATCTGCAATATTTATAACTACAAGGTCTCCTAGTATCATGTTAATGGGTGATGGAAATTTTGATGAAGAAGTAAATATTTTTGATATTATATTAATTATTAATCATATTGTGGGAATTGAAATCTTAAATCCATCATCACAATTTATAATGGATCTTGATGAAAGCGGTGGATTGAATGTTTTAGATGTTACGATGTTGATTAATTTAGTTCTTGAAATGTAATAATGGTTTTAAACTCATTATTAATAATTTTTTTATGTATTATAATTTTGGGATTAATTGAATCTTATTTTCATAACATTTCACTTAATAATATTCCTATCAGAATTCATATAAATGGTTCAAGAGGTAAATCAAGCGTTACTAGATTAATAGCAGCAGGATTAAGAGCTGGAGGAATGAAGACTTTAGCAAAAACAACAGGAACATCTCCAAGAATTATTGATGAAGATGGGAATGATAAGGCAATATATCGTTTGCGTTCTGCATCAATAGGTGAGCAAGTTAGATTAATAAGAGATTTTGCAAAAAAAAAACCTGATGTTGTTGTAATAGAGTGTATGGCAGTTAATCCTCAATATCAATGGGTTTCTGAACATAAAATGATTAAGTCAACAATGAGTGTTATTACAAACGTAAGGCCTGATCATTTAGATGAAATGGGACTTACA